>JALOQR010000452.1 GCA_025459365.1 Fimbriiglobus sp. | reverse complement strand
AGCCTCGCGGTCAGCCTGGCTCCGCAAGTGCGGGTGAACTGCCTGGCGCCGGGCTGGGTGCGGACGGCGTGGGGCGAACAGGCGTCGCACGAGTGGCAGGAGCGGGTGCGGAACGAAACTCCGTTGGGCGTGTGGGGGCTGCCCGAAGACATCGCAGCGGCGGCGGTGTGGCTGGCCAGCCCGGCGGCCAAGTTCGTGACCGGCCAGACGATCCGCATCAACGGCGGGGCGGTACGGGGGTAAACTACAGCGGACGACCGGAGGGCCATCGATGGCAGACCTGATCCGCAGCCCGTTCCCCGGCATGGACCCGTATCTCGAGCCGTACTGGGGGGACGTTCACACCAAGCTCGCCACTTACATCGCCGACGAACTGAACCCGAAACTGCCGGACGACCTCGTCGCCCGCACCGAAGTGTATGTGGGTCTGTACGTGGACGAGCGGAAGGACGCCGACTTCATCCCGGACGTGTCCATCACCGAGACCGAACTGGAAAGCGAACCGGCCGCCGCAACGACCTCCGCCGTGTTGGTCGCCGAGCAGAAGCTTTACCGCATCCCCAACCCGCTCCGGAAGCAAAAGCGAGTGATCATCTACGACGTGGGCACGGATGGGGTGATGGTGACGGCGATCGAAATCCTCAGCCCGACGAACAAAGGCGACCGCGACGATCAGGCCCTGTACCGAAACAAACGGTGGGAGTTCCTCCGCGCGGGCACGAGCGTGGTAGAGATCGATCTGCTCCGCGGCGGCACGTCGGTGCTGTACGCACCGGCCGGCGAGCGAGAGTTGCGGGACCCGGCCGACTACTACGTGTGTGCGGTGCGCGGGTGGCGGCAAGGTCAGGCCGAGGTGTACCCGATCCACCTCCGCGAACGCCTCCCGACGATTCGCGTGCCTCTCCGCCGGAAAGACCCGGACGCCTTTCTCGACCTTCAGCCGTTGCTCGACCAGGTCTACCAACGGGGGGCGTACCGTCGCACCATCCATTACGACCGCGAGCCGCACCCGCCGCTGAACGCCGCCGACGCTGCCTGGGCCGACCAGCTGCTGAAGGCGGCAGGCAAGCGGTAGCCGTCCACTTCAATCGAACACTACCGTCTTGTTACCATACACCAGGATGCGGTGGTCGATGTGCCACCGCACCGCCCGCGAGAGCACGCTCCGCTCCAGGTCCCGCCCCTTCATCAACAAATCCTCCAGCGTGTCGCGGTGCGACACCCGCATCACGTCCGCGGTGCGACACCCGCATCACGTCCTGCTCGATGATCGGCCCCTCGTCCAGGTGGTCCGTCACGTAGTGGCTTGTCGCCCCGATCAGTTTCACCCCCCGCTCGTACGCCCGGTGGTACGGCTTCGCCCCGACGTACGCCGGCAGGAACGAGTGGTGGACGTTGATGACCTTCATCGGGAACTCGGCCACGAACCGCGGCGACAGGATCTGCATGTACCGGGCGAGGACGACCAGATCGACGCCGTGGTCCTTGCACAAGCGGATCTGCTCCGCTTCGGCCTGTTCCTTGTTCTTCGCGTTGACCGGGAGGACGTGGAACGGGATGCCGTGAAACTTCGCCCACCGTTCGGCGTCCGGGTGGTTTGCGACAATCAGCGGGATGTCACACGCCAACTCGCCGCTCTGGTGGCGGTAGAGTAGGTCGCTCAGGCAGTGGTCGTATTTCGACACGAACAGGGCGAGCCGCGGCCGGCGGGCCGACTGCTCCAACCGCCACCGCAGGCTGTATCGCTCGGCGATCGGGCCGAACACCTTCGGGAAGTCGGCCAGGTCGAATGCGAACCCGGTGAGGTCCCACTCCACCCGCATGAGGAACACGTTTCGCTCGGCGTCCTGGTGCTGGTCGGCATGCAGGATGTTGGCGTTGTGCGTGTACAGGAACTCGGCGACGGCCGCGACGAGGCCCTTGCGGTCCGGGCAATCGACGAGCAGGATGGCGGTGTTCTTGGCGTGCGACATGGGGGAAGTGTAGCACCTCTCGGTGGGCCGCGCACGGCGGTGTCTCGCGGCAAACCGGCTCCGTAACATTGCCACCACCTCTCGGACGCCGCACATGCTCCGCTCCGCCGCCCTCATGTTCGCCCTCGCCGGCCCGCTCCTCGCCGCCGACCCCGGCCCGTGGGCGACCTACCGCGGCAACCCACAACGCACCGGCAACACCGACGGCAAAGCCGGCCCAGACAAGCCGACCGTCCTGTGGGCGGTGGCGTCGCAGGACCACTTCATCGCGGCCCCGGTGCCGGTCGGCGACACGCTCTTCACCTCCGCGTTCGGAGCGTTCAACCGCCCGACGGTGTCGCTGTTCCCGATCACCGACGGCAAGAAGCCGGCCTGGACCCGCTCCACACCGACCCTCAAGCTCGCCAGCGTGTCGTCCCCGGCGGTCGCGGACAAGTTGCTCGTCTTCGGCGATGGGTTGCACCAGGACAGCGGCGGGATGCTGCACGGGTTGGCCGCCGACACCGGCCGGCCGGTGTGGCAACTCACCCTGCCCGGCGACCTCATCCACCTGGAGGGCGGGCCGACCGTGGTCGATGGCAAGGCGATCATCGGCGGCGGGTCGGCTGGCGTGATCTGCGTGGACACGACCAAGCTCACGCTCGACGAGAAGGAAGTGTCGCCCGCCGACGTGGCCAGGATTCAGGACGCGAAGTGGAAGGAGTTGACCGCCGCCTACGAGGAGAAGAAGAAGACCAACCCCGACTTCGCCGTGCCGCCGAGCGAGGACAAGTTGCCCATCCCGGAGCCGAAGAAGCTCTGGCAAGTGGCGGCGAAGCGGTGGCACGTCGATGCCCCGGTGAACGTCGCCGGCGAGGTCGTGATCGTGTGCAGTGGGTTTCTGGAGAAGGAGAAAGTGGGCGAGCGGATGGTGGCGGCCCTCGACCGGACGACCGGCAAGGAAGTCTGGAAGGAGAAGCTCACCCTGAATCCGTGGGGCGGGGCGACGATCGCCGGCGACACGGTAATCGTGACGGGCAGCAGCGTCGGGCTGTACTTCGAGCAGATCAAGGGGGCGAAAGGCGAGATCGCGGCGTTCGACCTAAAGACGGGCAAGCCGAAGTGGCGGAAGGACGTGCCGGGCGGGGTGACAAGCTGTGCGGCGGTGGCCGACGGGTTGGCGGTTGTGACGGCCACCGACGGCAAGGTGCGGGCCTACACCGTGGCCGACGGCGAGCGCCAGTGGGTGTACGACGCGAAGGCGGCGATCTTCGCCCCGCCGGCGGTGGCGGCCGGGGTGGTCTACGTCGCCGACCTGGGGGGGCGGGTCCACGCGGTCGGGGCAAAGAATGGAACTGGGAAGTGGGTGTTCGATCTGGGCACCGACGCGGCGACGAAGGCCCCCGGCATGGTTTACGGTGGGGTGACCGTTCACGGCGGCAGGCTGTTCGTCGGGACGTGCAACCTGGAAGGGCCAAACCGCGGCAAGAACACCCTGCTGGCGTGCCTCGGTGCGAAATAAGTCGCAACGATGCCCCCCGCCCGACACTGCGGCTGAGTCAATGTCGGGGGGGGCAATTTCGAACTGTTCGGGGTCGGTGGCCGGGCAAATCGACGAAAGAGGCTGATTTTCGATACTTTTCCGGTGTCGGTGGTAGGGGGGGGTATGTGTGTGGCAGGTGGCAGTGTGGCAGAGAGGGGGGGCCATTGCCGGATGCTACCACGTTAATCGTATTTACGTCTTCGTGTTATGTGGGTCACCCCACTCCTCCCACCGACCCCAGACGAGCAATTCCGGCTCAGTGACTGACCTTGTCGGCGGCCGGGAGTACAGCCTGGTGATCGCGGGCGATGCGGGCGATGTAGTCGTTCAGGAGCATCTGTACCCGGTCAGGTGAATCACTCGCCAGGACGAACCCAATGTGATTCTTCAGGTCGATCCGCTGGACGATTTCCGGGTCGGTGAACGCCGATGTATCTGGCCGCTCTGTCCGCGCCAGGCTGAG
>JALOQR010000152.1 GCA_025459365.1 Fimbriiglobus sp. | reverse complement strand
AGAAGGTTCGCCAGCGACAACACCACCGTGACCGCGATGAGGGCGATCACCCCGCGGTGCTCCGCCGCCGCACCCCAGCGATTCGACTCGTCCCGGTAGTAGTCCCGGTCGTGGATACCCATCCCGCCGCTCCGTGGGCCGTGTGCCACCAACGCTGTTCAGTGTATCACGGCAGCGGGGTGAGGTCTTCCCCGGTCTGGGAAGAGTGGCGGTTCAGGCCGACCGGCGAAAGTGGACCAAAAACGACCCCGCGGCGAGCGGTGTCCATCCGAAGGACGCCGCCCGCCGCGGGGTGGGGTGAAGCCATCGGTGGTTAACGTTGCTTGGGGATGCGGTCGCCGCCTTCCCTCTGCGATTGTTGCTTCCCCTGCTTCATCACGTCTTGCACCTGACCTTCCGAGAGCGTCGGCTGCGGCGGGTTGCCGCTATCACAGCCGACCAGCAGCGAGCACACCAACAGAGTCGCCAGAACCGATCGCATCAGTCGAACTCCTGGGAAATGAGGGGGAACCAACCGGCGAGCGGTGGGTTAGTCGAGGGCGTTCACCTCGCCACCGTTGCGGCTGCCCGCCGCCATCCACGCGTCCGGGTTGACCGCCTCGCGGACGAACCGTACCGATCCATCCACAAACACCACGTTCGCTCCGCCCGTGTGGTAGCTACTCGCCGGCACCACGATGGCCCACCAGTCGCCCGGCCGCCAGCAGGGCGAGTTCGGGGGCAGCAGGTGGTTGTACCACGTCCGCCACGGCGACCCTTCCACATAGGGGTATCCCTTGTAGCTCCACGCCGGGCTCCACCCGCCGGCGATCGGCGCACCGACGAAGTTGCGAGACAGGATCTCGTTTCGCCCGGCCTGGAGTTGTGCCCACGTCAGCCGGGCGTACGGCTGCGAGGTGCTCGTTTCGAAGCAGTCGCTCAGCTTTTTACCGCCACCGCCGCCGGACAGGTGGCCGGCCGCCACCTCGGCATAGAGGGCGGTGTTACTGGTGCCGTCGGTCACCGACGCGATGGAGCGGCCGGTGTTGAACAGATCGTCGAACATGCCGTCTTTGCCGCTGCGGTCGTACCAGATGCCGCTGTTGCCGTGGTAGCTAGTCAGCCCCATGGGTTCCGACGACCCCGGCTTACCCAGCACTTGCGGATCGGATGGGCACATCAGCACTTTGATCCGGTTGGCGGTGGCAGCCACGTTCGCCGAACTTCCCCACCACGGCTGGGAGTAGTTGTAGATGCGGGCGATGTTGTCTTGCTCGAAGTACGGGAGGAGTCGGCTGATGTCGTTGTTCCCGTAGGCGATCCCGGTTGCCCACGCCCCATCCGGGAACTTGGAGTTGGCCGATTCGAAGTTGTGCGAGGCCAGCCCGAGTTGCTTCAGGTTGTTCGAGCAGCTCATGCGTGCGGCGGCGTCACGCACTTTCTGTACGGCCGGTAGAAGCAACCCGATGAGGATGGCGATGATGGCAATCACCACCAGCAACTCGATCAGCGTGAACCCACGCCGATCCTTGCGATCGAAACGACCCATGATTGACGCGCCCAGTGTGCAGGAGAGGTCGGAATGGAAAATGCGACCAGGGAGAGACATCTAGACTTAACTCTCAGTCCAGCCAGCATCAAGAAGAAATCGCTCGTGGGTGCTTTTTCTCACTTTTCGCCACGTCATGTTCGGCCTTTCATGTGCCGCAGAAAGTTTGGTACCCGCGGTCGTCGGTGGCGATTTGGTACTTCGCCCACTCCGGCCGCACGGTGAACGGGTCGGCGAGCACTGCCAGCAATTCGTGAAGCGGGGCCAAATCGTCGCGTTCGGCCGCGGCGAGCGCCTCTTCCACGAACTTGTTCCGCGGGATGTACGCCGGGTTGACTGTGTTCATGCGGGCGAACGCCGCGGACGGGTCGCCCTCCCGTGCCAGCCGTTCGGTCCACTTCGCGTGCCACGTCTGGAATGCGCTGCTTTGGTAACGTTCGCCAATCAACAACTCCGGCGAACCGAGGTCGCGAAACGTGCCGGTGAAGTCGGCCTTCCCCGCATGCATCCACGACAGCAATCCGTTCACCAACTCCTCGTCGTCGGCCTCTTCGGTTTGTAGCCCGAGTTTCGCCCGCATCCCCGCCAACCAGTACCGTTGGTACACCGCCGGGAACTCGTTCAGTACCTCCGATGCCAGTTCCACCGACTTGTTTTCGTCATCGGCGATGAGCGTCAGAAGCGACTCAGCGAGGCGGGCAAGGTTCCACTGGGTGATGCCAGGTTGGTTGGCCAAGGCGTACCGACCGGAGTGGTCGATGGAACTGAACACCGTCGCCGGGTCGTAGGTGTTCATGAAGGCGCACGGCCCGTAGTCGATCGTCTCGCCGGCGATCGACACGTTGTCGGTGTTCATCACCCCGTGAACGAAACCAACGCCCATCCACTTGGCGATGAGCGCCGCCTGCCGATCAGCGACTGCTCGCAAGAAGGCGAGGTACTTGTCGGTCGCCGAAGCGAACTCGGGATAGTGCCGTGCGATGGCGTAATCCGCCAGGGTACGCAGGTTCGCTTCATTCCGACGGGCGGCGGCGTACTGGAAGGTGCCGACGCGGAGGTGGCTCGCGGCCACGCGGGTGAGCACCGCCCCCCGCTGCACCTGGGCGCGGAACACCGCTTCGCCGGTCGTCACCACGGCGAGGCTGCGGGTGGTGGGGATGCCGAGGGCGGCCATCGCCTCGCTGATGATGTACTCGCGGAGCATCGGCCCGAGGCCGGCCCGACCGTCGCCGCGGCGCGAGTACAGCGTTGGGCCGGAGCCTTTGAACTGGATGTCGAACAGTTGCCCGGATGGGGTGCGGTGTTCGCCGAGCAGGATCGCCCGGCCGTCGCCAAGCATGGTGAACCCGCCGAACTGGTGGCCGGCGTACGCCTGGGCGATCGGCTGCGACCCCGGTGGCAACTCCTGGCCGGCGAACACGGCGGCAGCCGAATCCGGGTGGAACGGTCGGAGGTCGAGGCCGAGTTCGCCGGCGAGGCGGTGGTTCAGGAGCACCACCTTCGGGGCCTTCACCGCCGCCGGTTTGGCCGGTGCGAAGAAGTCGTCTGGCAGGCGGGCGTAGGTGTTGTCGAAGTTCCAACCAATTGAGTCGGCGTACACGGCAGGATTCCGACGGGGACGGGCACGAAATTATAGACCGTAGCCGCTTCAGCCGACCCCTGGCGGGGTCGGCTCTCCCTACTTCACCGCCATCAGGGCGTCGAGTGGGGCGGGGGTGCGATGGCACGTCACGTGCCGGAAGCCGGCCGCTTCAAGCAGCTTCGCGTATTCGCCGAGCGTTCGCTCTTTGCCTTCCGTTACGAGCAGCATGTTGAGCGACTGCGTGACGGCCCAGTCCGGGCCAGCTTTGTCGTCGTGCAGCACCTTCTCGGCGATGAGTACGGCCCCGCCCGGCGGCAGTGCGGCGTGGATCTTCGCCAGGAGCTTCGTGATCTTCTCTTCGGTCCAGTCGTGGAGGATGCGGCCGAGGGCGTACACATCGCCGGGGGGCAACTCGTCGGCGAAGAAATCACCACCGATCACTTTCACCCGGTCGGCCACCGGAGTCGTGTTCACGATCTCCTGCGATAGCCCGATGACCTGCGGTAGGTCGAACACCACGGCGTTGAGGTTCGGCCATCGCTGGCAGGCCGCCGTCGCCAGGTGCCCAGTCGCCCCGCCGAGATCCACGAACGTCTTGTACCGCCCCAGGTCGACCGCGTTCACCACCTGTGGCGACGACATCAGCCCGTACCCGTGCATGCCGAGCAGGAACTCACGCTGGTCTGCGGGGGTGCGGAAGAGTTGGGCGAAGATGGGGCCATCGGTGCCGAAGGTCTGTTTCCAGCGGTGGGTTCCCTCACGGATGGCATCGGGCAGGTTGTCCCACAGTTTCCAGAGCACGGCGTTGGAGTAGTTGATGTACCCGAGCATGCGGTGCGGGCTGGCGGTGGTCAGGTAGGCGTCGGCCGCAGGGGTGTTGGCATAGGTGTCGCCGACCTTGCGGAGCAACCCGAGCATGACGCACGCCCCGAGCAGGCGTTCGAGAGCGTCCGCATTCAGGTTCAACTCGCCGGCCAGTTGGCTGCACGTCTTGGGTGTGCCGAGGGCGTCGAAGAGTGTTAGCTCGCAGGCGGTGAACAGCACCTGCGTGCGGCGGAAGGCCGAGATGAGGTCGAGAACAGGGGCCGGGTCGGGCGGGGTGAGGTCAGTCATGGTGGGTGCGGGGTGCTGGTGGGGTGAGATGAGGGTCACGATACGAAACCGGCGACAGCCCACTTTTGGCAAAGTTGTGAGCGACGGCCTGTCGGGGCGATGGGGCACAATGTTGGCCCTCTTGAGATTGTCGCCGCGCCGGGCAGTCGGCGGTAATGGCTCAAGCTGGCTTCCCAGTTTGTCCGATCAACCGGAATGGTGGAACTCCGCCCGGAGCGCGGGGTTTGCCGAATTTGCGGGGGTTGGTCATGCGATTGCCCAGATTGCTCACCTTAACCCTGCTTGCCGGGGTGTTCGGGCTGTGGTCCGCCGGGCGATCCTACGCCCAGGAGGTGCAGTACTGGCCGCTGAGCAAGATCAGCTTCCCCTTGAATGTGGCCGAGGTGAACAGGCTGAACCCGCGGCCGTCGGCCATTCGCTTCTATGCCGCTCCGCCGGGCAAGGAGTTCAAGCTCGTCGATAGCCGGAAGCCGTCCGACCTCGATGAGATCATCGATACGAAAGATTTGGCAGCCGCGCCGCGCCGGGGATTTAGCTACACCGCTCCCGCCGATGGCGAGGTGGAGTTTGCTGTGCAGTACGAGTTCGCCGATGGCACACGCACCCCGGTCAAGCTGGCTCCGCAGTACCGTATTCGGTTCGATACCCGCCCGCCGGCGGTGAGGGCAGTGGCGGTCGGGGCGAACGGTATCCGCTGGCAAATCGACGACGACACGCTGGTAGAGGAGTCGATCCGGGTCGAAGGTCGCTACGTCGGCAACGAGCGGTGGGAACCACTCGCCACGCCTGCCCTGAAGGCGGACGACGTGTTCAAGTGGTGGGACATCCCGCCAGGGAAGACGCTGGAAGTGCGGGTGTATGCCCGCGACCGGGCCGGGCATGAGGGGCGGTCGCTGCCGATCAAACTGACGAGTGGCGGCGCCGGCGGTGGTGGTCGGGCGGACGACAAAACCGTGCGGCCGACCGTGCCGACGGGTTCATTTGGTGATCCGGTGAAGTCCGGGCCAATGAAGACCGGCACCGGGTTCGGCGGGATGAACGAACTCCCCGGCAGCCAGCCGAAGATCGAGTACATCGGCACCAACAAACTCCGGGTGAGTTCGAAGGTCACCCAGATCACGCGCAGCGGGGTGAAGGCGGCTCAACTGTTCGTGCTCGAACAGGCGGCTGGGCCGGAGTGGAAGGCGGCCGGGCGGAAGGAAGGGCTGACTATCACCACCGAATCGCCGGATGCCGATCGGTTAGTCGGCATCGACTACGAAGCCCCGCGGGATGGGCTGTACGGCTTCGTGCTTCAGCCGATTAGTGGAGCGAACACCAAACTGGACGACCCGCGACCTGGCGACGTTCCGCAATACCTGGTGGAGGTAGACACCACCAAACCCGAAATGCGGATCACCAAGGTGAACGTGACCGGGAGCGGGCTGAATGGCCCGCTGGTGGAGATCGAGTGGGAGGCGAAGGACAAAAACCTGACTCCCGAGCCGATCGTGCTGGAGTACAGCGTCGATCAACAAACATGGAAGGCGATCGTCCCGAAGACGACCAACACCGGGCGCTACACCTGGGAGATCACCGACAAGAAACTGTGGAAGTTTTGGGTGCGGGGAACGGCCTCCGACCTCGCCGGGAACACGGCCCAGTCGCACCACGCCGATGACAAGGGCCAACCCCAGCCGGTGCTAGTGGATTTGGACAAGCCAAGCGGGAACGTCGATCGTGTCAATCCGAACGGCCCATCGACGGTGGTGCCGGGGCGAAGTGGGATCAGCCTGGATGCCCCCGGCGGTGGAGTGCAGGGGGTGTCGTCCCAACCGGGCACGATGCCGGGTGTCACCCCTGTCGTCACTCCCACCGCCACCCCTGGGCTGGGCGGGCGGGTGGCTCCCCCGTCTCCGGGGACCCAGCCGGCCGTCCAACCGCCCGCCATTCCTGGTGGTCCGCCCGTGCCGGATCTGCCGAAGCCGGGCGAGCCGAAGCCAATGCCGATCCCGACGAAACCCGAGCCAAAGAAGGACGACAAACGAAAGGTGGACGCGGAATTACCGCCGCTGGCACCCGGTTCGCCAGTCAGCTTGCCGTCGGCCGATGTGCCCCCGGCGGTGGTGCCGATCCCGTCGTTGCCGCCTCTGGGTGAAGGGAAGTAACGACGGAAGCGAGTCGTGTGGTGGGCACCACCTGGGGCAACGGAACACCCTCACCAGTGGCTCGCCAACTCTGGCCGTCGGCAGTAAAACCTTCTCTCCTATGGCTGCACAGAAACCGAACCCCCGCCAACTCCGCCCCGCTCCCATCCACCGGGTGATCGCTCCGGTGGAGCGGTTTATGAACGTCGAGGCGGCGAGCGGCGTTGTGCTGCTCGCCTGCTCCGTGGTCGCGCTCGTCGTCGCCAACATCCCCGCACTGGCCGGGCCGTTCCACGACTTCTGGCACACCGATCTTGGGTTCAAGGTCGCCGGCTTCGAGTTCACCAAAGACCTGCACTTCTGGGTGAACGACGGGCTGATGACGATCTTCTTCTTCGTCGTCGGGCTGGAGATCAAGCGGGAACTGATGACAGGCGAACTACGCACAATGCGGCAGGCCTCGTTGCCAGTCATCGCGGCCGTCGGCGGGATGCTCGTTCCAGCTGCGGTCTATCTGGCGTTCGGCCACACGGGGGCGGCCACCCGCGGCTGGGGCGTGCCGATGGCGACTGACATCGCCTTCGTGGTGGGGGTGATGGCGGCGTTTGGCAAGCGGGTGCCATTCGGGCTGAAGATCTTCCTTCTCACGCTCGCCATCGCCGACGACATGGGGGCGGTGGTGGTGATCGCGGTGGCGTACACCGAACATGTGAACCTCGGCTGGCTTGGGTTGGCGGTCGCGGCCCTCGCCCTGTGCGTGGTGATGAACCAACTCGGTGTGCGGGCCATCGCGGCCTATGTCGCGGTCGGGGCAGTGGCGTGGTTTGCCATGTATCAGTCGAAGGTTCACCCCACCATCGATGGAGTCCTCCTTGGCCTGCTCACCCCCTTCCGCCCGTGGCTCAATCGCGAGACCTTCCGGCTGGCTCTGAAGGACGTGACCGCGCGGTTGCAGAACAAGGCCGAAGGAGAAGACATATCTCCGGCCGATGTGGCCGTTCTGCGATACGTGGCGCGGGAGTCGGTCGATCCGCTTCAGCGGTTGGAAGACCGCCTGCACCCCTGGGTTGGCTTCCTCATCATGCCCGTGTTCGCCCTCGCCAACGCCGGCGTGCAGGTGAAGCCGGAGGCGATCGCCGACCCGGTGTGCCTGGCGGTGGCGGCCGGGTTGGTGATCGGCAAACCGGTGGGTGTGGTGGCGTTCGCGTGGTTCGCAGTGCGGCTCCGGCTCGCCAGCCTACCGGCGGGGGTGACGTGGCCAATGATGATCGCGGGTGGGTTGCTCGCTGGCATCGGCTTCACCATGTCGCTGTTCATTGGAGAACTGGCGTTCGTCGGCGAGAAAACGCTCTTGGCCGACGCCAAGACGGGCATCTTGCTCGGGTCGTTCGTCGCGGCGGTGGCCGGGGCCGGGTTGCTCTGGTGGGCAACGCGGGGGAAACCAGCACCGGCGGCGACGTAACACCTACCTTGTTCTCATGCTGTTCTCCTTCCGCTCCGCCACCATCACCCGCGACGGCACTCCCGTCCTCCGCGATCTCTCCTGGGCGGTGCCCACCGCCGAGGGGTGGGCCGTGGTCGGCCCAAGCGGGAGCGGCAAGAGCACACTGCTCGAAGCCGTCGCCGGCAAGCAGCGCGTCACCGCCGGGGAGTTCGTGCCCCCGCCGAACGTGCGACTGGTGCCGTTCCGCGAAACCTCCCGGCTGTTCTCACCTGAGCGCTTTTACTACCAGCAGCGGTTCGAGTTCGCCGATGACGCCGAGTGCCCGACGGTGCGGGAGTACCTGACCACGGGACAGGCCGCGACCGAAGACGAAGTGAACGCGGTCGCCGAACGAATGCGGATCGGCCAACTGCTTGACTTGCGAATGCTGAAGCTCTCGAACGGTCAGACGCGACGGACCCGCCTCGCTCGCGGCTTGCTCGCCCGCCCGCCACTGCTCATCCTCGACGATCCCTTCAGCGGGCTGGACGTGGCCGGCCGGGCGGAGTTGAGCGAACTTCTCACGAGCTTGGTGCAGAGCGGCCAGGGGGTGCTACTGGCGTGCCGGATCGAAGACGTACCTGCGGGGTTCCGCGTGTTCGAGTTGCATGGTTCGCCGCGTCCCGAAGTTGAGCAAGACTCCAACCCGCTCCCCTTCAAATCGCGGCAAAACCCCGCCACCCCCCAGACCCTCATCGACCTCCGCGGCGTCTCCGTTCGACACGGCGGCAAACTCATCCTCGACGACATCACCTGGACCGTCCGCGAAGGGGAGCGGTGGGCCGTACTCGGCCCGAACGGGTCGGGGAAGACGACGCTGCTGAGCCTGATTTGCGGCGACCATCCGCAGGCGTTCGCCAATCACGTTCGCGTGTTCGGCAAGCCACGCGGCGAGGAAACGCTGTGGGAGCTGAAGCGGCGCATCGGCCTCGTGTCGCCCGAACTGCACGCCTGCTTCCCGCGGATGCGGACCGCCCTGAACGCCGCCGCCACCGGGTTCGACGGCCACCTCACCCCCACCCCGCATACCCCCGAACAACTTGCGGCGGTGCAGGCACTCTTCGCCGAGTTCGGGCTGTCTGACATTGCTGCTCGCCCGTGGTGGACGCTCTCGGTCGGTACGCAGCGGGCCGTGCTGTTCGTGCGGGCGGTGGCAGCCATGCCCCCGCTCGTCATTCTCGATGAACCGTTTCAAGGGATGGACGCCACCCAGGTGAACCGCCTGCGGAACTGGCTCGACACGAACTTGCATCCATCGCAAACCCTCCTCATGGTGACGCACCGGGCAGACGAACTGCCGGCGTGCGTGACGCACCGCCTGACGCTCGCCGACGGGCGGGTGGTTGGTCCATAAAACAGCCCCTTTCCGGGAGCGGTCACCATGTTTCGGCCGGTCGATGAACAGCTATCGGTCCTGCTCCGCGGGGCGGCGCAAGTCGAAACCGAGAAGGAACTGCGGGCGAAGCTCGAACGCAGCTTCAAGACGAACACCCCCCTCCGGGTGAAGTACGGTATCGACCCGACCGGCTTCGATGTCCACCTCGGGCACACCGTCCCGCTACGGAAACTGCGGCAGTTCCAGGAACTCGGCCACACGGCGGTGCTCATCATCGGCACGGCGACGGCCCAGGTGGGCGACCCCTCCGGCCGCGACGCGTCCCGCGCGGGCCTCACCCCCGAGCAGATCCAGAAGAACGCCGAGAACTACCTGACGCAGATCGCGAAGGTGGTGGACACGAGCAAGGCGGAGGTGAGGCCGAACGGCGACTGGTTCAGCAAGTGGGGCTTCGCCGACATGCTCAAGCTGCTCGGGCAGAGCACCGTCGGGCAGATCCTCGCCCGTGAAGACTTCAGCAACCGGGTGAAAGCCGGCACCGCCATTTACCTACACGAGTGCCTCTACCCGCTCATGCAGGGGTGGGACAGCGTCGAGATTCACGCGGATGTCGAACTTGGCGGGACGGAGCAGTTGTTCAACCTGATGGTCGGCCGCGACCTGCAGAAGGGGGCCGGGCAGGAGCCGCAAATCTGCCTGACCATGCCCATCCTCCGCGGGTTGGACGGCGAGAAGAAGATGGGCAAGAGCCTGGGCAACTTCATCGGCGTGGGTGAACCGCCGCGGGAGCAGTTCGGCAAAACGATGAGCATCCCCGACGTGCTCATGCGGGAGTGGTACACCCTGCTCACCGACATCCCCTCAAGCGAAGTGGACGCGATCCTGGCGGGGCACCCGAACGAGGCCAAGAAGCGGCTGGGGGCAGAGGTCGTCCGTTGGTTTAACGGCCCCGAAGCAGCGGAACGTGCGCTGAGCGACTGGGCCGTGCAGTTCGCCGGCGGCAAAGGCGGCGACCCAACCGACATGCCGGAGGTGAGCATCCCCACCGGGGAGATGAACGTGCTCGACCTGATCGTGGCAGCGAAGTTGACCGAGAGCAAAGGGCAGGCACGGAAGAAGGTGGAGGAGAAGGCGTTCAACTACGGCCCGGA
>JALOQR010000451.1 GCA_025459365.1 Fimbriiglobus sp. | reverse complement strand
GAAGGGACGCGGATCGACCTGCCCGAGTTCGACACCACCGCGGCTGTGGTCGTGACCACGGATTTGTCGCGTGAGGGCCGCGTTCATCGCTGGCAGGAAAACACACGGAAGAGGTTCGCCCGCACGGCCGCCTTCTGGGCACGGCAGCAGGCGTGGGCGCAGTACACCAAGACGGCCGAGGTCCACGGGCTGATCTGCAAAGCCGGCGGGCCAGACATCGCCGATGCCCTCAAACTGTTCCAGCAGTCGGCCGACCAGATCAAGGAGGCGAGCAAACTGACCGAGAACGAGCAGCCGGAGTTGGCCTACCTTGCCGCTCGCCGCGCCCTCCGCCCGCTGCGAATCATCGCCCGCGAGCACTGGAAGCAGGCGATCGAAACCCTCGATGCTCCGTCGGCCAGCCCATTTGCCGTGAGCTTCTACTCACTTCCGCAGCACTGGGAACTGGCGCGGTTTGTCCGCACCAGTCGTGCGGCGGGGAACGCCCTTCCGCACGGCGGCTTCGAGCTGAACCAGGCGGCGGGCACCGGGGCGGCCGTCTCCTCCTTGCCCGGGTGGAAGGTACGATCGGCCACGCTCGATGGTCTGGTGCCCGAGGCTGCGATCATCGACACCACCACCGATGGCGTGCAAGATCCGCCGGTCGCACCGGCCCCAGTGGAAACGAGCCGCAACGCCCCCGGCCGCCCGGTGCCCGATGCCGCCACCCGCGCCGCTCTCACCCCCCGCCCAACCCTCGGCTCGCACGCCCTCATGCTCCTACTCGACGGCCGTAAGGGGGCCGAGCCGGCCGAAGCACTGGAGCGGTCGTTCGTGGCGGTGGATAGCCCGGCGATCGACCTGCCCCCTGGTTCGTGGGCACGGGTGACCTTCTGGGTGAAGGGCGGGGTGGGAGTCTCGCCCGATGGCCTGCTGGCGTTCGACTCGGCCGGCGGCGAGCCACTCGGCGTGAGGATCACCGCCACACCCACCTGGAAACGCTGTGCCCTGTACCGCCGGGTGCCAGCCTCGGGCAAGCTCGCCGTGACCTTCGCCGTCACCGGGGTGGGGCGGGTCTTCATCGACGATGTGGCCATCGAGCCGCTCGCCGCTGGCTCTGGCCCAGCCGTGCCGGCCAAGCCGATCACCGCACTGTACCAACTCGACCGCACCAACCTGCCCAAGCCGCGGCCCCTTTCCGACGACACCCGCACGCTCCCCTACCCACGGGAGTACGACCCGGCGAAGCCGCCGGGCGAGACCCTCCCCCGCCCGCGGGAATTGCCCGACATGGAGCCTCCACGAGTGCCCCGGCGCTGACCGCGGGCCTGCCCCCACCCCACCTTGCCCGGCGCCCGCCGACGCGGATACACTCCCGCCCATGCCACCCAACCCCGCCATCGCCGTACTCATCCGCGGGGCGGCAGCCGACGCCGCTGTCACCGTGCGGGCCGTTCGGTCCACCGCCGACCGCCCGCACGCCGTTTACCTGCTACTCGACCCCGACCCGCCGGCCGAGGCGTTCAACCGTGCCGCCGCCGTCCGCAGCGAACCGTTCCTCCTGTTCCTCGAAGCGGGGGTGGTGCCGGCTGGCCCCGGCTGGCTGGGCGGATTGCTCGACGCCCTGAGCGGCACGGCGGCGGCAGCGGTCTGCTCGCTGCACGGCGGATCGCGGCTGTGCGGGCTGCTCACCCGGGCGGACGTGTTCGACCGGCTCGGCGGGTTCGACGTCGACCGGGCCGGCGCGGGCGGCCACCTCGAAGACTACCTCGCCCGGTTGATCGGTCACGGGTACGAGTGCGTGGCCCCGTCCGCCGCCGTGTTCTTGGCAGGCCACCCACAACTGCGGAAGGCTGGCTGAGCGGCGATTCCGATCGAAGAAGGTGCCGGACATTGGATACTCGACCAGGAACACCGACAGTAAGTCGTCGTGCGCGACCCAGAGCCGTTGCTCACTGGTTTCGGCGGCGAACGCCGACCGCCAACGGAACACCTTCGACCCGAACGAAACCCCTGTCGCCGTTGGCAGCACCGGACACGCGGTGAATGTCGCCGTCTTCTTGCCAGGACGCGGCCGCCGGCGTCTTCCAGCTAAACTAGCCGCATGTCCCGCCGCCTGTTTGCCGCTCTGCTCCTGCTGCTCGCCGCCGGGCCGCTCGCGTCTCCGCTGACAGCCCTCTGTCAGCCGACCTCGTTCGGGGCGTTCACCGAGTGGGACCGCCTCGCCTCGCTCCTCCTCAACAGCTTCCTCCTCGCGCTGCTCGCGGTCGCCGTCGCCGTGCCGCTTGGGTCGCTGCTCGCCGTCGTCATCGCCCGCGGGCCGGTCGCCCCTGCCAGGCTCTTGCGCACCGCCGTGCTGGTTGGGCTGGCCGTCCCACTGCCCGTGACGGCCGTGGCCTGGCAGGCGGTACTGGGAAGCTGGCTTCCCAGTATGGCACTCGAGCCGGGGGCGGTGGCGTGGCGGGCGTGGAGCACGGGCCTGCTGCCGGCCGGGTGGGTTCACGGAATGGCCGGGGTGCCGTGGGTGGCGTGGATCGTTGGCGGGGTGTTGTCTCGCACCGATCCGGTACTCGAAGACGACGCCCAACTGTCCGGCGGGGTGCTCGCGATTTTCCGGCGGGTGGTGCTGCCGCGGGCAACGCTCGCCGCACTCATCGCTGGCGGGTGGGTGGCGGTGCAGACGGCCACCGAGATCCCGGTGTCTGACTCGATGATGGTCCGCACGTTCGCCGAGGAGGTGTACACACAACTCGTTGG
>JALOQR010000151.1 GCA_025459365.1 Fimbriiglobus sp. | reverse complement strand
ATGAACCCGATGCGGGGGTCGCCGTCGTACTTCTTTCCGAAGGCGGCAAGGAAGCTCTTCAGCGATCGCCGGAGGTTTTTATCTTCGTAGTCCGGCGTCTCGATGGGGGCGGGCGGAAATGGCTGCGTCTCGGTGTACAGCCACTTGGTCACCTTCAGACCGTCCTTCACAAGGAAGTCGGGGATGATGCCCTTCTTGTCCGGGTACTCAAGGAAGATGCGGAAGACGGCCTGGTGCCCGCGAGCGGCGATGTCGTCGAGCAACTTTTCCATCGGCTGCCAGTCGAACTCGTCATACCCCTTCACAAGGGCCGAGTAGGGGAGGTAGTTGAACTCCAGGGTGTGGGGGAAGTTGTCCCGCACGTCGGCCTGATACGGCACCAGCCCCTTGAGAGGATTGTCGGCCGGGGCTGGGGCGTGCTTTAGTGGCACGCGATCGGCGGCGAGTAGGGGGGCGGCGAGAAGCACCAGGGCAACGACACGCACGACAGATTGCATTGTGGTACTCAGTGGGAGGTGATAGACGGCTGACCGTTGTGGGCATCGTGGGACATGTCTGAAGTGATTGTATCCACCACCTTTGGCGGGCCGAACGCCCGCTCCGTCGCCCACTGAATCGCGAAGAAGAATACCGGTGTCAGAAACACACCGAACGCCGTCACCCCGATCATGCCGGCGAACACCGCCGTGCCGAGCGTCCGCCGCATTTCCGCTCCCGCGCCGGTGGCAATCACCAGCGGCACCACCCCGAGGATAAACGCCACGCTCGTCATGACGATCGGCCGCAACCGCAGCTTGCATGCTTCCATCGTCGATTGACGCACACTCGCCCCGGCCAACCGCCGCGATCGAGCGTATTCGACGATCAGGATCGCGTTCTTGCTCGCCAGCCCGACCAGCACCACAAACCCGATCTGGGTGAAGATGTTTACGTCGTACCCGGCCCACCGGCAACCGAGCAGGGCCGACAGCAGGCAGAGCGGCACCACCAGGATGACCGCCAGCGGGAGAGTCCAGCTCTCGTACTGGGCGGCGAGCACGAGGAACACGAACACCACGCTCAGGGCGAAGGCGACGAGCACCGACGTGCCGGTCTGTTGCTGGAGGAAGGCAAGTTCGGTCCACTCGGCCTTGGCCCCCGACTCCGCCCCCAGGTGGGCCTCAGCCAGCTCCATCATCTTGGCCATCGCGTCGCCGCTGCTCACCCCGGGGGCCGGGGTGGCCGTCACCGGGGCGACCGGGTGCAGGTTGTACCGCACCACCATCGTCGGGCCGACCGTGCGGCGGACAGCAAGAAACCGGCGGATCGGTACCATTTCGCCGGTGTGCCGGTTAGGCACTTGCACCGCGTACAACCCGTCTAGTCCCTTGCGGAATTTCGGGTCGGCCTGCACGTTCACCTGCCAGGTGCGGCCGAAGCGGTTGAAGTCGTTGACATACTCGGAGCCGAAGTATTGCCGTAGGGCGGTGAGTACGTCGCCCACCTCCACCCCGGTCGTCTCGGCCGCATCGCGGTCGAAGTCGAGGTACACCCACGGGCTGTCGGCGCTAGTCCCGCCGAACGCGCCAACCAACTCGGGAGCGGCCTCTGCCTCCCGCACTACCTCGTCGGCCGCCTGCTGCACCTCGCGGGTCGTTCGCTCCTCCCCCACCCGATCTTCGAGCATCAGGCGAAAGCCACCGGCCGCGCCCAGGCCGTCTACTGGTGGGGCCGGGAAGACGCTCACCGCCGCCTGCGGGACAGCCACTTCGCACTCGACCCGCAGGCGGGCGGAGATGGCGTCGGCCGACTTCTCCGGTTCGCGGCGGTGGTCAAATTCCGCCAGCATGACATACACCGTACCGACGTTGGCGGCGTTGCCCCCGAGGACAGCAGAGTTGCCGGCCACTGACACCGTGTGCCGCACGCCGGGGATGCCACGGGCAACGGCATCGACCACCGCCGCCGCTTTCTCGGTGGCCGTGAGCGACGCCCCCTCCCGCAATTGCACGTTCACCAGCAGATAGCCCTTATCCTGCGGGGGGATGAACCCAGTCGGGGCAGTTGCGAACTCGTGGTATGTCCAGTACACCAGACCGCCGAACGCGGCCAGAATCAGCGGAGCGACCCACAGGCTTCCCCGTACGGCCAGCAGATAGCCACTGGTGAACAGCCGGAAAAGCCGCTCGAACAGAAGCGATACCCCCACCCCGAGAGCAAACGCAGCCAACACCGCTGCCACCCCGGCCAGGTACGGCGCAGCCGCCGGTGGGAAGTGCGGGGCGAGGTAGGTATCGACCAGAGGGCGCAGGTGCGGGGTCAGCAGGAAGTAGGCCGACCCAGCGAACGCCAACGGAATGAGCAGGTGGCCTCTCCAGCGAAGGGCACTGCCGGTGACAGATTGTGGTTTGAGCAGTAGCCCACACAGAGCGGGCGACAGGGTGAGCGAATTGAAGGCGGAAATCAGCGTACTAATCGCGATGGTGACAGCAAACTGGCGGAAGAACTCGCCGACGATTCCGGTGATGAACACACACGGGACAAACACGGCGCTCAGCACCAGGCCGACAGCGATCACCGGCCCGCTTACCTCCCGCATGGCCCTGGCGGTCGCCTCCTTCGGCGGCAAGCCGGAATCCAGGTGGTGCTGGGCGGCCTCGACCACCACAATGGCGTCGTCCACCACAATACCCACCGCCAGCACCAGCCCGAACAGTGTCAGGGTGTTCAAGCTGAACCCGGCCAGGGCCATGAACCCGAACGTGCCGACGATTGCCACCGGCACGGCCGCCAATGGAATGACGGCGCTCCGCCAACTCCGCAAGAACACGAGCATCACCAGCGCCACCAGTACCACCGCATCACGAAGGGTGACGAACACTTCCGTCACCGACTCCTGAATGAACGGCGTGGTGTCGTACACGATCTGGTACGCCACTCCCGCGGGCAAACGGGCTTCCAGTTCCTTCATCTTCGCCTTCACCCGATCGGCTGTCTTGATGGCGTTGCTACCAGGCAACTGGTAGATCGCCAGGGCGACGGACGGGCGACCGTTGAGCGTGCAGGTCTGGTCGTAGGCGAGCGCCCCGAGTTCGACCCGGTCGGTCACATCCTTCAGCCGCACCGCCCTTCCCTCTTCGTCGGTTTTCAGAATGATCTCACCGAACTCCCGCTCCTCCACCAGCCGCCCACGGGTGTTGATGGTGAACTGGAACGCCTGGCCGGTGGGTACCGGCGGCTGACCGATCTGCCCGGCCGCCACCTGGGCGTTCTGTTCGAGGATGGCCGTCCGAACCTGATCGGCCGACATTCCGCGGTTGGCCATCTTGAGCGGGTTCACCCACACCCGCATCGAGTAATCGCGCTGGCCGAGAAACTGGATATCGCCGACACCCTCCAATCGGGCCAGTTCGTCGCGGAGTTGGATGGTAGCGTAGTTCGATTGATAGAGGTCGTCCTTCGAGGCGTCGGGGCTGCTCAGGTTGATGATCATGAGCGTGCCGGTCGCCTTCTTCTTCACTGTCACCCCGCGGCGTTTCACCTCTTCGGGTAGTTTTGGTTCGGCCACGTTCACCCGGTTCTGCACCAGCACCTGCGCGATGTTCAGGTCGGTGCCTGGCTTGAAGGTGACGGTGAGCGAGTAGGTGCCGTCATTGGCCGAGGTACTGCTCATGTACAGCATGTTCTCGACGCCGTTCACCTGCTCCTCGATCGGGGCGGCGACGGTGTCGGCGATGGTGCGGGCATGGGCGCCGGGGTAGGTGGTAGACACCTCAACTGTCGGTGGGGTGATGTCTGGGTACAGAGCCACTGGCAGACGGAACAGCCCGACCACCCCACCGAGGGTGATGAGGATGCTGAGCACTGCAGCAAAGATCGGCCGGCGGATAAAGAAACTAGCGAACACGACACACCTCGGAGGTCGACAGCGTACCGAGCGATCCGCTTTTTGGACTCACGACGGCACTGCCTTCTTCGGCTTGACTCGCACTTGAATCTGCCGCACCAACCACCGCACCCACCCGAACGCGAAGACGAACAGAAACGCCCGCCCCACCCACCGCGCCTCCACCGACTTCACCACCCACGTGTCGGTGAACCAATCCACGAGTACGAAGAACACCGGCGTGAGGAACACACCGAACGCCGTCACTCCGATCATCCCGGCGAACACCGTCACACCCAGTGCCCGCCGCATCTCCGACCCCGCCCCATCGCCGAATGCCAGCGGGGTGACACCGAGGATGAACGCCACGCTGGTCATCAGGATCGGCCGCAACCGTAGCCGACACGCGGCCAGCACAGCCTCCCGCCGGCTTGCCCCCGCTTCCCGCTGATGCTTGGCGTACTCGACGATCAGAATGGCGTTCTTGCACGCCAACCCGACCAGCACCACCAGCCCCACTGCCGTAAACAGGTTAAAGTCTTGCCGTGCCAGCCATACCCCGGCCAACGACGAGATCACGCACATCGGCACCACCAGAATCACCGCCAGTGGCAGTGACCAACTCTCGTACAGGGCGGCCAGTACGAGGAACACCACCACGACGGCCAGCACGAACACCAGCACCCCGGTATCCTGGTTCTTCTCCTCGATGAACATGAGCTCGGTCCACTCGCAACCCATGTTCGGCGGCAGTTCCCGCCCGGCCAATTCCTTGAACACCACCCGTGCGTCTCCGCTGCTCACGCCAGGGGCGAGGTTGGCGTTGATGGCCGCTGCCGGGTAGGTGTTGTACCGCGTGACCACCAGTGGTCCGCTGTCGGTGCGCACGTCGGCCAGTGCCCCCACCGGCACCAGTTCGCCGGCGGAGTTCCGCACCCGTAGCCGTCGCACGTCAGTCGTCTGGTTTCGGGAAGCAGCTGCCGCCTGCACGTTCACCTGAAACGTCCGCCCGAAGCGGTTGAAGTCGTTCACATAGCGTTGACCCAGCGTGGCCGACATAGTGGCGTATAGGTCGAGTGGGCTGACTCCGGCTGCCTTACACTCGGCTTCGTTGGCGAGCACCCGCACCTGCGGGGAGTTCACCTTGAACACGGTGAACGGGTTCTGAAACATGGCTGCCACTGGCTTCTCGCCGGGTTCGGGCATGGGGGTGCCGGGGGCCGGTTGATTGGCCGCCACGCGGATGAGGTGATCGGTCTCCTGCTGAAGCCGCAGGTTACCAACCTCACCGCGGTCTTGCACCATCAGCCGCACACCTCCGCTCCGCCCCAGGCCGGGCACAGCCGGCGCCGGGAACACGTTCACCGTCGCCTTCGGCACCTCGGCATTGATCCGCCTGTTCAATTCCACCGCCACGTTCGCCGAGTACAACTCGGGCGTTCGCCGCTCCTCGAAATCGTCGAGGATGATGAACATCGAGCCGAAGTTCGAGCCATAGGCGCTCAGCGCGAACGAGTTGCCGGCCACGGCGTTCACGTGCTTGACCCCCGGCACGGCCTTGGCCACCGCCACCACCCGCATCATCGTCTCGCGGGTCTGCTCCGCACTGCTGGCGTCGGGCAGTTGCACGCTGCCGATCAGGTATCCCTTGTCTTGCGTTGGGATGAACCCGGCGGGGATGAGCTGATACGTCCGGTACCCGAGTACGCCCAGGCCGGCGTATACCGTGACCAGGAGGAGCGGCACACGGATGAACACCCCGACTAACTTCGCATACGCCCAACCGCCGCCAACAAACGACTTGTTGAACAGCCAGAAAAACCAGCCGAAGAGCAGGTTCATGAGTCGGGTGACGAGGTCGGGGCGGGCAGCGGTCGGTTTCAGCAGCACCACCGCCAGAGCCGGGGCGAGGGTGAGGCTGAGGAAAGTGCTGATGAGAGTGCTGATGGCGATGGTGAGGGCGAACTGGCGGAAAAAGAGGCCGACGATCCCGCTCAGGAACATGCACGGGATGAACACGGCGGTCAGCACCAGCCCAACGGCGATGACCGGCCCGCTCACCTCCCCCATCGCAGTCAGGGTGGCGTCGCGAGGGGAAAGGCCCTTTTCCAACTGGTGCTGAACGGCCTCGACCACCACGATGGCGTCGTCCACCACGATGCCGACCGCCAATACCAGCCCGAACAGGGTCAGGTTGTTGATGCCGAATCCCACGGCGTACATGGCCGCCAGGGTGCCGACGATCGCGACGGGAATGGTAGCAAGCGGAATGATGGCTGCCCGCCACGATTGCAGGAACACGAGCACCACTACCGCCACCAGTATCGTGGCGTCTCGCAAGGCTTTCCACACCTCGTTGATGCTGGCCGAGATGTACGGAGTGGTGTCGTAGCCAATCTCGTAGATGATCCCCTCCGGGAACTCCTTCTCGTACTCCTGCATCTTCGTCTTGATAGTGTCGGCACACTCGAGGGCGTTGGCGTTCGGCTCCAGAAACACGGCCAGCCCGACCGTCGGCTTGTTGTTGAACCGGTTTTCGATGTCGCTTGCTCGCGCCCCCAGCCCCACCTCGGCGACGTCTCGCACTCGCACCAGTTGCCCCTCCGGGCCGGTGCGGACGACCACCTCACCGAACTGCTCGGGCGTCTCCAGTCGCCCCTGGGCATCGACAATCAGGTGTGTATTGGTGCCGGCGTCACCCCCGCCGACGTTGCCAAAGGCCACCTCGCGGTTCTGCCGCCGAAGGGCGTTGATGACGTCTAACACAGTTAACTCGCGGGCTTCCAGCTTGTTTGGATCGACCCACACGCGCATGGAGTAATCACGCTGGCCGAAGATCAGCACTTCGCTGATGCCTCGCACCCGCACTAGTTCCTCACGCAAGTGCAAAGCGGCATAGTTGCTCAGGTAGAGTTGGTCGTAGCTGCCGTCGGGCGAGTTGATCGACACGGTAAGCAGAATCTCCGGCGACCGCTTGCGCGCAATCACGCCGATCGACCGCACCACCTCGGGCAGTTCGGGCAGGGCGAGGTTCACCCGGTTCTGCACCATCACTTGCGCGAGGTCGAGATTGGTGCCCGTTTCAAATGTGACGGTGAGTGTGTAGCTGCCGTCGGAGGTACTCTGGCTCGACATGTACAGCATCCGCTCAACACCGTTCACACGCTGCTCAATGGGGGCGGCGATGGTCTTGGCAACCACGTCGGCGCTGGCACCGGGGTAGTTGCAGTCCACCTGAATGGTCGGCGGGGTGACGGGGGGGAATTGCGACACCGGCAACTGCGGGTACGCCAACACCCCCGCCAGGGTGATCAGCACGGCGATCACGGTGGCGAAGATCGGGCGATCGATGAAGAAACGGTGCATCGGTGGCGTTCAGGCGGTGGTAGGTTTGGTGAGCTGAGCCGGACCCGGATGGGCGAACTAGGCGGCGTGAACCGCCGGTGGGTGGCACGAACCGGGCACTCACGGCCCTCGGCTCGCCGGGGTGCTGCTCGGCTCGCGGCCACTCTTCACCGTCACCTTTGCCCCCTTCCGCACTCGCTGGAGGCCCTGACCCTCCACGATGACCTGGTCGGCCGGCGTCACTCCGCTGTTCGCCCGCCCCGGCACCGGTTCCACCACCACATCGGTACCCACCTGCAAACCCAGCTTCACCTGCCGGTACTCGACCACTCCCTCGGCATTCACAACGTACACAAATTTCAGCCCCTGATCGGTGCCCACCGCTTCCTCGGGCACAAGCGTTCGCTCTCGCGGTAAGCCGACCGGCAACCGCACCCGTACAAACAGATTGGGTGTGAGTACCCCTTTCGGGTTGGGCACCACCGCCCGCTTGCTGATGGTGCCGGTGGTGGCCGACAGTTGGGTATCGTTGAAATCGACCACGCCGACGAACCCGCCCTGAGCAGGTTCGGGGAAGCCATCCTGGGTCGGCAGAGCGATTCGCACCTCGGTGCCGAGGCCGGAGTCCTTCAACTCCTTGAGCATCAGGTGGGTGCGGTCGTCCACATCGAAGTACACGTACATCGGATCGGTGGCGACGACGGTGGCCAGCAGGGTGTCGTCAGCTTTCACCAGCGATCCTTGATCGACCAGCCGCCGGCTGATTCGCCCTGTCATCGGCGAGTGGATTTTGGTGTAGTCGAACAACTTCCTCGCCTGGGCCTCTTGTTTGCGGGCGACGTCCAGATCGGCTTTGGCGGCGTCTAGATCGGCCAGAGCCTTGTCCTTTTCTTGCCCGGTGGACGTGCTGACCGAGAACACCCGGTCGTAGTCTCGCCGGCGGTTGGTCACTGTCACCTCGGCCTGTTGAACGACCGCCTTCGCCCGGTTCAGATCGGTCTCGTAGGTGCCAGGTTCGATCTCGAAGAGCGGATCGCCAGCCTTCACCGCCACCCCATCCTTGAAATGGATCTTGTTGAGGTAGCCGGTGACGCGGGCCTTGATATCCACTGTGTCCGATGCTTTCGCCCGGCCGGTGAAGTCGGTGTAGTCGGTGACGCTTTGCACACGGGGGTTGGCCACCTTCACCACCGGCGGCGGAGGCGACGGAACGACCGCCGGCGTGCGAGTGCAGGCAACGATTGCAGCGAGCACCAGAGCAGGAGAGAGGAACAACAACCGCTTCATGCCATGGACCACGCGGGGTGAGGAGGTGTTGTGATATACCGCCGTGGGCGGGTAGTCCGCACAGCAAAGTCCGGCTGCGGTCGGCGACTCAACAGCGGCTTGCGCGCGAGCGTTCACGTTGACGACCCACCGCTAACGCGTTATCCCCGCCCGATCGGTGCGGATGATGCCGACTGCGCCACCGGTAAACGGCAAAGTCAACGCCGGTTGTGGCATCGCAAACTTGTATTTCCCAAACCCGGCGTTACTATTCGTTCTTGAAGTGCTATCGGTGCGCGACTCCCGCACGACAGATCGGCACTCCCCGGCGTGCGGCTCGCGACCGTCGCAGGCCCGCCGGGTCGGACCCACCGAGGTCACGGCCTTTATGTTCCCCACCTCCGAGGCACCGCTCCCGCTGCCTCCGTCGCGTCCGGCCGACCACGCTTCCTCCACCCCGGACGACGAACCCCCGAGTGCCGCTCGTCGCCATCCCACCTGGGCCGATGTGCCCGACCATCAGTGGGACGACTGGCGGTGGCAGCAGCAAAACGCCATTCGTTCGGTTCGCCAACTCCGGCACCTGCTCCCGTTCACACGCGACGAGCTAGAAGCCATCGGGAAGTTGGAAGCCGACTACAAATTGGCGATCCCGCCGTACTACTTCTCCCTCATCCACACCGACGACCCCGACGACCCTATCCGGTTGCAGTCGGTGCCCTCGCCTCTTGAAGCCGAGGGAGGGTTCGAGCTCGACGACCCGCTCGAAGAAGACAAAGATTCCCCCGTCAATGGGCTGACGCATCGCTACCCCGATCGGGTACTAATGCTCACCACGCCCAACTGCTCGATGTACTGCCGGTACTGCACCCGCAAGCGTGCCACCCTCACTCGCGGTGGCTGGGAAGGGATCAGCAAAGACGACGAGCGGATGATCGAGTACATCCGCCAGCACGAAGAAATCAAAGATGTTGTGGTCAGTGGTGGCGACCCGCTTACACTGCCCATACCAAAGCTGCGATACTACCTCGAAAGCTGGAAGGCGATCCCGCACGTTGATGTCGTCCGCATCGGAACCCGGGTGCCCGTCACCCTTCCTCAGCGGCTGTACGACAACGAGTTGCTCGACCTGCTCGAATCGGCCGAGAAGGTCTACATCCAAACGCATTTCAACCACCCTCGCGAGATCACCCCCGAAGCGGCCCGCGTGTGCAAGAGCCTGCTTCGTCGCGGAATGATGATCAACAACCACTCGGTGCTGCTCAAGGGCGTCAACGACGACCTCGGCACCATGCGGGAGTTGCTCCGCGGCCTACTGCGAATCAAGGTGCGGCCGTACTACCTTTTCCACTGCGATCCGGTCACTGGTGCCGGCCACTTCCGCACCAGCGTGTGGAAAGGGCTGGAGATTATGGAAGGGCTGCGGGGGCACATGAGCGGTATCGGCCTGCCGACCTATGTGGTCGATAGTCCGCACGGCGGGGGCAAGATTCCGCTCATGCCGAATTACCTCGTCAGCATGTCGGACGACGCCGTCATCCTGCGGAACTACGAAGGGATGCTTGTGCGCTACCAGGCTGAAGATAAGCCAGGGACCATCAGCAAGACGGCTACCCGAGGGGTGAGCGGGCTGATCCAGGGCGACAAGACCAGCCTGATGCCCGAAGGCAATGAACGCATGGCCCGCCGACGGAAACTGCAACTGGTCGAAGACGAAGCCCCGGCCGGCGGCAATTGCGGCGGGGGCACCCCGGAGCCGCCCCAGCGGGCGAACATCCTGAGTCTGCCGACCCTACCCGCCCAACAACAGGCAGCGAACGGGTGATTCTTGGCGAGCGGGGGGCGTCAGCCCCCTGGTTGCTTTCACGAACCAGGGGGCTGACGCCC
>JALOQR010000150.1 GCA_025459365.1 Fimbriiglobus sp. | reverse complement strand
CTGATCGAGCGGATCGGTCGTGGGGGGTTTGGTGAAGTGTGGCGGTGTGAGGCCCCCGGTGGGTTTCAGAAGGCCGTGAAGTTTGTGTTCGGGGACCTGGAGTCGGACGACGAGGGGCGACCGGCCGAGCAGGAGTTGAAGTCGCTGAACCGGGTGCGGGATGTGCGGCACCCGTACATCCTCACTTTGGAGCGGTACGACGTCATCGACGGCCAGCTCATGGTGGTGATGGAACTGGCCGAGCGGAACCTGTGGGACAAGTTCCGCGAGTGCCGCATGCTCGGGCAGGTGGGGATTCCACGGGCCGAGTTGCTCGGATACATGTCCGAGGCGGCGGAAGCCCTCGACCTGATGAACGACAAGTACAAGCTCCAGCACCTCGACATCAAACCGCAGAACCTGTTCCTGCTGTACAACCACATCAAGGTGGCCGACTTCGGGCTGGCCAAGGCCTTCGAAGGAGCCGTGGCGAGCGTGACGGGCGGAGTCACGCCGGTCTACGCCGCTCCCGAAACGTTTCAGGGAGAAGTGACGCGGTTCAGCGACCAGTACAGCCTCGCCATCGTGTACCAGGAGTTGCTCACCGGAGTGCGGCCATTCAACGGGGCCAACACCAAGCAACTCCTTCTTCAGCATCTCCGTGAGCCACCGGATCTGAGCGCTCTGCCGGAGTACGATCGGGCGCTAGTCGGCCGGGCGCTGGAGAAAGATCCGAACCGCCGCTGGCCGAGTTGCCGGGAGCTGGTGCAGCGGCTGGTGAACGCCCCGCAGACCCAGACACAAGCCGACGCCCGCGCGCTGCCGCTGCCCAGCACCCCGGTCTTCACCCCGGCTAGCCCACCGGGCGAGGCCCACGCTCCGCCGACTCAGGCCATGTTCACGCAGTCGGTGGCTCCACCGTCGGATCGCACCGCCAATACCCTGCCCGGCCCACTCGCCGCCAGCGGAGCACACCCGGCCCTCACTCCCGCCCCACCGTCGCCGGTGTCGCGTGGGGGGTGGAACGCCCTGGCCGCCCTGCCGGGGCTAGTCACCCCGCGGATGGTCTCGACCACCCCGCGGGGGTCGGTCACCCCATCGCCTACCCCGGCGAGCATGAGCGTCACGCAGGCTCGCCCGTTGGTGGTGGAGACGGGGCGCATGGGTGCGCTGGGTATTGCCCCACCCGAGCGAGCCAGCGACGGGCTACTCTTCCCGACACTGCTCATCGGCATCGGGCGCACCGGGCTGGAAGGGCTGCGGGCGGTGCGGCAGATCGTCCACGATCGATTCGACACCGTGGCCACTCTGCCGACCTTGCGGTTCCTGTTCATCGACACCGACCCAGACGAAACCACCTCGGCCGCAGCCACCGGAGCCGATCCACTCCCTCCGCACCAGGTACTGCTCGCCCGGTTGAACCGGCCGGTTCACTACCTTCAGCGGGAAGGGCTGCCTGATGTGCAGCAGTGGCTCCCGCCGAACACGCTGTACCAGCTCCCGAAGGCGTCTGGCCCGGCCGCCGGTGTGCGTGCGTTCGGCCGCCTGGCCCTGTGCGATCACTACCGGATGATCGCCCAGCGAATCCGTCAGGAGATCGAGCCGTTCCTGAACGACGACCTACTCACCAAAACGGCCGACGCCACCGGCCTGGGGGTGCGGTCGAACAGCCCACGGGTCTACTTGTTTGCCAGCCTGAGTGGAGGCACCGGCGGGGGCATGTTCCTCGACCTGGCCTACCTGCTCAAGCACGAGTTGCGGAACGTCGGCTACCGCAATCCACAAGTTCACGGGCTGTTCGCCGTGCCGCCGGCCGACAAGAACACCCCGCGGCAGTCGGCGGCCAATGCGTTCGCCGCGCTCACCGAACTCGCTCACTACACCAGCAACCCGTACCAAACGCGGTTCGACAACAGCGAGCCACCGGTGGTTGATACCACGCCGCCGTTCGACCGGGTGGGCCTGGTGCAGTGGCAACGCAAGGGAACCGACAAGGACCATCGCCGGATGGTCGGGGCCATGGCCCGCGCGTGCTACCTCGACCTCTTCACCCCGGCGGGTCGCCGAATCGACTACGTCCGGGAGGTGGCTCCGGTGGACCGCTACGCCGGGCCGACGGTTCAGCCGTTCGGCGTGTTCCGGCTGAGCTGGCCGCGATATGAACTCCTGGCCGCCATCACCCGCCGGTTTTGCCGGCAGGTTCTCGGGCGTTGGGCGACCAAGGACGGCGGGGCGGTGAAGGAGCCGGTGCGGCGCTGGCTCGACGAGCGCTGGGCGGGATACCACCTCGACGTAGCCGCGGTCGTCGCCCGGTTCAAGAAAGGAGTCGAAGATGCTCTCCGCGGCAGCCCGGACGCGGCCTTCGATGCTGCCGTGGATACCCTCGGCCCGCCCGGCGGAAGGGTCGATGGTGCAGCCGCGGTCACCTGTCTTGATCAACTCATCAAGATGGTCGGCAAGCCGGAAGTCGATCGGAGTGGCGGAACGCCCACCTTCTGTGGGTTCGTGGACACCGTTTCCGCCAGCTTGTTGGCCGAGGCCGAGGGGCAACTGGCGACCGCCGCAGTGGGGTTCATTGAGCGGCCCGAGTACCGCTTGGCAGGTGCGGAAGAGGCTCTCTCTCAGATCGCGGAGCGGCTCAACGAGTCCGTCGAGCGGTTGGAGGGGGAATGCAAGCGACGAGAGCACGAGGCAACCGTCACCTTCGCCCGACTTTTCCCACTCATCGGTTCGCTGGCAGGGCCAGGGTTTGCCCTGGTCGGCCGACGGACAGGCATCACACAGGAGTTGACCAGCCTGTTGCGCGAATACCCGCGGCAGCGCTATCAGGCCTTGCTCATGTCGGCCGCGGTGTCGTTCTTCCGACGCCTCCGAGATGGGTTGCCAGAATACACCCGCGACGTCGGCTTCTGCCGCACACGCCTGACCGAACTCGCCGAACAGTTGGCCGCCACCCCCGCCTCCGACCCCGACGCCGAACCGGGGGCCTATGTCCTACCGGTGGGGTGCCCCGATCTCGACTCTGCCGCCGATCAGTTCATCACCGAACTGCCAGCCGAGGAACTCAAGGGATTCGAGACCAACCTCCAGGCCGATCTCGAACGGAAGTTCCGCGGGCTGGTGAATGTCTGCCTCAAGGCCGATCGCCTGCCGCGCTTCCGCGACCTGCTCGCCAACAGCGTGCGAACGTTCATGGACGCTCGCCTCGGCCGAGCCGACCCCGCCGAGGCCCTCGCCCGCTACCGCGGAGACGGGAACGACTGCCTCGCCGTACTCGAAGACGCGTACACCTCGGCCGCGCCGCCGCTCACGCCGGTGGCCAAGCCACAGGTCGAGGCGACGATCCTGGCCGCCCCGGATGGGCCCGCGGGGGAGGGTATCCGCCGCCTGGTGGCCGAGGCAAACCCAGACGTCGAGTTCATCCCGGCCGCCCTGCCCGACGACCTGGTCGTCTACCGTGAATTCCCACGGGTGGCGGTCGGCGACTTGCCCCAGGTGGGCGAGCTGGCCCGGGCGGCCTTCGAGGCGGCGGCCACGACCGACAAGCCCCCCCACGCCCGCGTGGACATTCCGTGGACCGCACCCGCTCGCCCCACGGCAGGTGTCTGATCACCACGAGGCGGGCGCGGAGCTAAATTCCCGCACCCCGAGTATCACACAACACCACCCGAACGCCCCCACTCGCCCAACACCGTAGGACTGTCCGATGAGTAGCGTTGCCTTCAACACCGGTGCCGAGCCGATCCCCGGTTACCGGCTGCTCGACCGCCTGGGCAGCGGCGGGTTTGGCGAGGTGTGGCGGTGTGAGGCCCCTGGCGGCATTCAGAAGGCTGTCAAGGTGATCCACGGCGACCTTCGCTACAAGGACAACGACGCCTACCGCTTTGCTGAGCAGGAGTTGAAGTCGCTCAAGCGGGTGAAGCAGGTGCGGCACCCGTATTTGGTGGCGCTCGATCGATTCGACATCGTCGAGGGGCGGCTGGTCATTGTGATGGAGTTGGCCGACTGCAACTTGTGGGATCGCTTCCGCCAGTGCCGGGAGGCGGGCCAGCATGGCATCCCACGCGAAGAACTCCTTGGGTACATGGCCGAGGCGGCCGAAGTGCTCGACCTGATGAACGATCGATACCAGCTTCAGCACCTGGACATCAAGCCGCAGAACCTGTTCCTGCTCTACAACCACGTCAAGGTGGCTGACTTCGGGCAGGTGAAAGACCTGGAAAAGCACGTCGCCCAGGTGACCGGCGGCATCACCCCGGTGTACGCCGCACCCGAGACCTTCGACGGGTTCGTTTCGCGATACTGCGACCAGTACAGCCTGGCCTGCGTGTACCAGGAGTTGCTCACCGGGGTGCGGCCGTTCGACGGCAGCAGCATGAACCAACTCCTCATGCAGCACCTCTCGCACGCGCCGAATCTCGATCCATCACCGGCGGCCGACCGCCCGGCCCTGGCCCGGGCGTTGTCGAAAAAGGCCGAAGACCGCTTCCCGAGCGTGAGCGAACTGGTGGCAGCCCTCCGCAGCGGATCGGCGGCCCGGCCGTCGGCCAGCCTGGCCGGGGTGGTGGCAGTGGGTGGGGCAGCGGGAGTCGAGGAGGCGGGAACATACTCCTTCGCCGACTCCTACCCGCCCTCGCCGAATGGGACGGCCGGTGCCTCCACCGGTGTGTTTGCTCCGGAATCGACACCGTACCCGCGGGCCGTGCCAGTACCGGTAAGCCCACCCGAGCGCGATCCCCTGCCCGAGCGTACTGGCCCCGGCCCACTCCGGCCGGCGCTGGTGATCGGCCTGGGTTACGCTGGCCGCAGGGCACTCCAACGATTCACCCGTTTGCTGGCCGAGGAAGGCGGGTCGGCCCGACGGTTGCCGCACGTCCGCACCCTCTACATCGACACTCACCCCGATGCAGTGGCCGGAGCCGCCAACCCCACCGAGCCAGAGTTCGCCCCTCTCTCGCTCGAACACGTGCTGCACACACCCCTGAACCGGGCGGCCCACTACCTCCGCCCGCGGAACAACGGGCGAGCCGTGATTGAGGGCTGGTTCGACCCGAACGTGCTGTACCGCATGCCACGGGTGCCCTCCACCGGGGGCGTCCGCTCTCTCGGCCGCCTCGCTCTGTGCGACCACCACCGCGGAGTTGTTCAGCGGGTGCAAACCGAGATCGATCTGGCCCTCGACCCCGGCCACCTGGCGGCCGCCAGCGCCGTCACTGGTAAGCCGATCCGTACCAACCGCCCCAGGGTGTATCTGGTTGCCGGTCTGGGTGGGGGCACCGGTGGCGGGATGCTCATCGATCTGGCGTACCTGGTGCGACAGCAACTTCGGCGCGTCGGGTATACCGATCCAGACGTCGTCGGTATCCTCCTCGCCCCTCCGGCGGGTGGGAACGTATCGCAGATGGCCCGGGCCAACACTTACGCCGCACTCACCGAACTGCATCACTTCAGCCGGCCGGAAACGGCGTTTGTTTCCACCACCGACGAAGGCGAACTGATCCGCGATAACGACCCACCCTTCACTCGCACAGTCTTCCTGGCCGGCTACGAGTATGAGGCGGAGGGATCCATCACTCAGACTCAACTCCCGCGTCGCAAATCGGGCGGATCCAGCACAGCGAACTTGAAGACGGTCACCCGAGAGAATAACCGGCCCGACCCGGCGGCGAACGTCGCCGAGTACCTGCGGTTCGATCTCTTCACCCCTGTTGGACGGGCGGCCGACGACATCCGCGGAGATCGCACCAACGCACCGACCGTGGCAGCAGTGGGCGGATGCCGATTCACCTGGCCGCGGCACGCGGTGGTGGTGAAGACAGCCCGCGTGCTGGCTCCGGTACTCGTCGGCCAGTGGGTAACGGCCGAGCAGGGCCAGCCGGTCGCCGACTACGAACGCTGGGCCGACGAACGCTGGGCTGTGCTGGGGTTAAACCCTGACGACGCCCGCCGACGGCTCCGAGGAGCTGCCGACGCTTCCCTTGGCGAGCCAGTCGATGCCCACCTTCGTCGCACGTTCGACACTCTCGCCCCGAAGGGCTGGTTGGCCAAGCTGCCAGACCCAGCCCAGGTGTCGGCTGCGGTCGGCCGGATGGTCACGCTGTTCGGCCCGCCGCGAGAGACACCCGGCCGCGGCCCCGGCCCCCTGGCTCAGGCCATCTCTGCCGAGAGCGACCGGTTCGCCACAGATGCCGTCAGCCAACTCGCCGAACTGATCCCCGCCCTGCTCGATGCTCCCGGCTTCCGATTGAATGGGGCCGAGGAAGTGGCTCGCCGCCTGCTGATCCTCGCCGAACGACAAAACAAGGCCGTCCGCGATGCCATCCCCATCGCCGAGGCCCAGTCGGCCACCGCCTTCGATCGCCTGTTGCACTACACGACTGCCCACAAGGGCGTCAACAAGCCGACTGCCGCTGAACTGTCCGACGCCCTCCGCGACTACCCAGACAGCGGATACGACGCCGCCGTGAGCAAACAATTGGCCGAGGTGTACTCCCGCGTTCTCGACGCCCTGGTGGCCCGCCTGAACGACCTGGCGACATGCCGACGGCGGCTGGAGGAGTGCCACGATCAATTGGTCGCCCTGGCCGATGCTCCGCTCCCGCCGGCCAACCCGGAACACCTTCACCCACCCGGCTGTTCGTCCGTTGAGGATGCCGCCAAGCGATACCTCGCCTCGCTCGACGACCACGATCTGAACGAGGCCGAGAGCCGATTCCAGAAGCGGGTCGGCGAGGAGTTGGGCGGAGTGTACGAGGCAAGTATGAACTCGGCCGACGGACCACAACGCCTCCTCCGCCTCCTCCGCGACACCACCCACGACTACCTCCACGAGCGGCTGGGAGAAGTTGACCTTTCAGCCATGATGAAGGCGAAGTTTGGCAGCCCGTCCGCCGTCGCCGAGGCGCTCGACAAAGGGTATGCCGCAGCGACGCCGGCCGTTTCTCGCGGGCCGTGGGCGAAGGGAGAAATCTGCGTGTTCGGTGCTCCGTCGGGCGCCGGTGGAGTGGGCATCCACCACGCAGCCGGGGCGATTCTCCCACCGGCGGCGACCATCGCCCAAACTTCGGATGAGGTCGTCATCTACCGTGAGTGGCCGCAGGTGCCGCTCGCCTCTCTCGATCAACTCGGCCCTGTATGGGAGGCCGCCTACCGCACCGCGCCGGAACTCACGCAGACCACCGCCCACACCCGCACCGACATCACCAGTTGGCTGCCGGTGGACGGCTGACCCATCGGCGACCGTTGGTGGGGAGGGAGCTCCCATTGGGCTTCGCGGCTGTACTTCTGCCTGTGCGTTCGTTCCAGTCCTGCGAAGGACTGGTTGCGGGCTCGGCTGTTCGACCCGGCCTACTTGTGGTGCCTTCTACGCACCGCCCGCACGCATTCGGGGAATAACTCTTCCTGATTGAGTGTGCCGAACTCGTCGAACGGCAGCGGGCGGGGGGCGCCGATCACTTCCACATGAGGTTTGCCGGCCAGTTCCGCCGCCAGCGGGGCACTCACCCAAAGATCGGCGACTTCGAGCGTGTTCGGGATTATGGCGAAGCGGATGGCGTTGAAGTTGGGCTGCCAGCAGGTATCCACGCCGTTGGCGATGCACTCGCGGTCGGTGCCGAATCCGATGGGCAGCTTGCTCCGCCACAGGAACCGGGCGGTGAGGTTGTTCATCTCGAATGGCCGGCTCCAGATCGCTTTCAAGGCGCGGTTGGTGGTCAGATCCGCAATGCCGATGCCGGTGCCATTGCCGTCGGAGTCTGGGGAGATGTCAAGCACGCACATGCGGGTGATGCTCGGGTCGTTCGTCTCCAGGTGCGGGTGCGCCTCAATCAGAAGCCGGCCGACCACGTTCGGATCGATGCCCGCCCCGCTGTAGTTCTTTCCGCACTCGCCCACGACCAGGCAGTCGATTTGCTTGAACGGCAGCCGCCCCATCAGGGTGAATGCTTCCTTCAGCAGCAGCGGCTCGCGGGTGAAAAGTTGATCGCGATCGACGACCTCCAGCTTCGCCGTTTGTTCCTTGGCATTCTCCAGGATGGCCAGCCCGCCGAGGAATCTTGTCTTCGCCAGCAACACCTTGGCGGTTTCCGGCATCATGTCGCGCAGGCCGCGAACGCCATAGCGGTGGTGCTGGTCGGCACCGTGTCGTTTGCCCAGGCCGATCACCAGCATCTTCAGGATGCCGCTTTCAAAGTCGCCGCGAAAGTCGGTGTGCGGTTTGATGCGAGACACCGTGACCACGCCATCGGCTCCGAGGGCGTTGCGGTCCCACCAGACTGGCTCGCCCCAGCTGTTGGTGCCCACCTGCTCGACGTCCATGTCGGTCTTGACCGGTACGCCGAGGTGCTGCTCATCGATGTGGTAGTGAGCGAGCAGGCTCCGCTGGCCGTCGGGGGTTGCCCCGCCGTGCGACCCCATCGCGGCGACCACGAACGGCTTGGCCCCGAGATCTTTCAGGGCATCGACCGTCGCCTTGGCAAGAACGCCGTGGTGTTTGATACCGCGACTGCCACACCCGACAGCGATGGACATCCCTGGCTGGATGCGGGCGGCGAGGGCAGAGTCTTTCCATGCCCGCCGGGCTTCGGCGTACACGTCGGCGACGTGCGGCTGCGGGATCGACTGGCGGACGAGTTGGACGTGGGGAATGTTCACGGCAACAGCGGGGGGTCATGGAGGAATGGGGTTAATCTACTGGAACCGCCGGCGTCACTTTTTCTCCTCCACCCGGCGGATGAACGCCCGCGTCACGTCGATGGTGCCGACCGTGGCACCCGGCACCCGCGCGCGGGCATCGCAGACGGACAACACCAGGGCGGCGAGCAGGTGTTCCGTTCGGGTGGCAGAAGAACCCAAGACACGCGGTTTACCCTCCGCCGAGCACCTTCAGGAACTCGGCGTTCGTCTTCTGCTTGGCCATGTGCTTGAGCAGCAACTCCATCGCTTCCACCGGATGCATATCGGAGAGCACCTTGTGCAGCACGTGAACGAGCCGCAACTCTTCCTCGCTCCGCAGCAGTTCTTCCTTCCGGGTGCCGCTGGCGTTCACATCCACGCATGGGAACACGCGGCGATCCATCAGCCGGCGGTCGAGGTGGACCTCCATGTTCCCGGTGCCCTTGAACTCCTCGAAGATGACATCGTCGAGCTTGCTGCCGGTGTCGATGAGGGCCGTCGCCAGGATGGTGAGCGACCCGCCCTCGATCAGATTGCGGGCGGCCCCGAAGAACCGCTTCGGCTTCTGCACCGACTCAGCATCCAGGCCTCCTGAGAGCAGCTTACCGTTGCTCGGCGCCTCGTTGTTGAACGCCCGTGCCAGCCGGGTGATGCTGTCGAGGAAGATCACTACATCGTTGCCGAATTCGACCAGCCGCTTGGCCTTCTCCAGCACCATCTCCGCGACGGTGATGTGCCGGGCGGTCGGTTCGTCGAACGTGCTGCTCACCACCTCCACCCGCGGCCCCTTCACCGTCCGGCTCATCTCCGTCACTTCCTCCGGTCGCTCGTCGATGAGCAAGACGATGACGTAGCACTCCGGGTGGTTGGCAATGACGGCGTTAGCCATCTGCTGCAATAGCACCGTTTTGCCGGTGCGGGGCGGGGCGACGATCAGCCCCCGCTGCCCTTTACCGATGGGAGTGATGAGGTCGATCACCCGCATGCTCGTCGGCCCGCTGGGCGTCTCCAGCCGGAGCCGCTGGTTCGGGTGCTGCGGGGTGAGATCTTGAAACACCGCCTTCTGTTGCTGCTGCTCCGGGTCGGTGTAGTTGACCGCTTCCACGCGGAGCAAGGCGAAGTAGCGTTCGGCTTCTTTCGGTGGGCGAACCTGGCCGGCCACCACGCATCCAGTTCGTAGCCCAAAGCGGCGGATCTGGCTCGGCGAGATGTAGATATCGTCGGGGCAGGGGAGGTAGTTGTAATCCGGGCTACGAAGGAACCCGAAGCCATCGGGTAGCACCTCTAACGTCCCCTCGCCGAGCATCAGCCCGTTCTGTTTCACTCGCTCCTTGAGGATGCGATAGATGAGATCTTGCTTCTTCAGCCCGGCCCATTCCTCGCGGGGGATGTCGTCGTCCTGGGCCAGTTTCTGCAACTGGGCCAGCGACATCTGCTGAAGTTCGGTGATGTGCGTCTTGCCCTTCTTGATCTCCTCGTATCGGCTGTTCGTGTCGGCGGTGAATCCCCGCTCGTTCGAGTTGGCGGTGGGTGCCGGTTGCGGCTCGGCGGTGGGTTCCGGTGGCGGAGTGTCAGAGATCCCTTCGGTATCGAACCCCTGGCTGTGGGCGGGCGGGCCCGCAGGCGGCTTGGCGCAGGCGGCTTGGGGCGGCTCCGCGGCTTGCGGGCCGGCTTCACATCCACTGGGTCGTCTGCCATGATCAATTCCCCCCGATCCAATCCGATAAGACGCGATCGATCCGTTCCTGGAACTGCTCGCGGGTGCCGTCGTTTATCACAACAGCGTCGGCGTGTGCTTTCTTGGCCTCGGCCGACCACTGGGCGGCCTCGCGGGCGGTGAGTTCGGCGGGTGTCCACCCGCTACGGGCGGCCAGTCGGCTCAGCCTCAAGTCCCGCGGGGCGTCGATGTACAGCACCTTGTCGC
>JALOQR010000450.1 GCA_025459365.1 Fimbriiglobus sp. | reverse complement strand
CCGCGAACGTGAATACCGCCGCCAGCCACGACACGAACGGCGCCTTGCGGCTCAGCAACCACACGCCGAGCAGCACTTCCCAGATCACCGCGAAGGATTGAACAGTTGGGCTGAGCAGCCAGCCGTACTGAGCGAAGGGGGAAACGTTCCAGCCGATCAACTTCAGCCCGGCCGCGGCGAGAAGCACGCTACCGCACACGATCGCCGCGCCCGTCACAGCCCACCGACGCCAGGCGTTCGGCTCGGCTCGGCTCGGCTCGGCTCGGCTCGGCTCGGCTCGGCAGTTGTGGTGTTCCGCAGTTCACGGGTCAGCATGTCCGTCGCCCCGTGTCGTCTGGATGTCGAACTGTGGAGGATGCTAAACCCGCTCACCTCGTCTGTCAACTGGTAGTTCTGCTTTTTCCACAAACGTTACTCGGCCTCGAAATTTCCCTCCGCCAAGTCGATCGCCTCCTCCTTTTCAGTCCCCATGTGTACGCCGAAGCGTCGCTCCATGAGGCCGAGCACGGCGTCTTCGAGCACCACCTTGGTGAGTGGCGGGTAGAGCACCAGGCGTGCTCCCAGGTCGAGCGCGGCTGCCGTCCAGGGCGGGCGGTCGTCGTCGTTCAGTTTCATGTCACACACCACAACCACATCGGCATCGGGGTTGCCACGGTGGAGTTCGCTCACGGCGGTCAGTGCCTGGTTGTCGGCCGCGGTCGGGTCGGCCTGAATCACCGCCACGCATGCGGTGGCCGTTGCTTTCCGCCACTCGGCCGGGGTATTGACGGTTTGCATGACCCAGCGGCGTTCGGTGATCGCCTCGCGGAGTTGGCTTGCGAGCCAGCCGTCGAATGCCCAGACCACCACCCGGGGGTATTTCATGACGGGTCGCCTCCCGCCAAGCCGAGTGCCGCCAGGCGTCGTACCAAACGGCTGCGGGGGATGCCGAGCCGTTCGGCGGCAAGCGTCTGGTTGCTGCCAGCTTCGGCCAGGGCGTTCGAAATGAGCCGTTTCTCCACTGTGAGCAGTATGTCGTCCAATTTTGGATGGTTGGTTGGTGTCGGCGGGTGCGTGGCGATCAGGTGACGCTCGCGGATCACCCTTGGGAGGTGGTCTTTCGTTAACACTCCGTCTGGGTTGGTTGCCACCGCTGCCAATTCCCGCAGGTTGCCCGGCCAGGAATACGCTCGCAGCATCGCCAGAACCTCGGATGCAGGCACGTTTCGGCCGAGGCGTGCGAAGAACTTCGGCAGGTCGTCGAGGCGTGACCGCAACGGCGGCACGGTGATCTCGAAGGCGGCGAAGCGGGTGAAGAACGGGCGGGCGAGTTGGCCCGCCTTCACCAGTTCTTCGGCGGGGGTGGTGCTACCGCAAATGAGCCGTGGGCCAGCGGCCGTGTCGCACCACTCGAGAATCCTCTGTTGCGTTGGCGGGGAGAGTTCCTGTGGGTTTTTCAGATAGAGCGTGCCGACCGCCTTACCGCCGCTTGCCCCGCCCTTGCCGAACAGTAGCCCGTCGATCAGGTACGGTTGCAGCCCTCCACAGCATAACCCCACGAACGCCCGCTCCCGCCGCGGGCTGTTGTGGTGAACGACGCGAGCGATCGTCTCTTTCCCAGAACCCGGTTCGCCGGTGAGCCACACCGGCATTTCGCCAATGGCGGCGGCTCGCACCTGCGAGAGCAGGCGTTCGGTTGCCTCGGCTGGCCCAGCGATCCGCTCGAAGCTGTAGAAGTCGGCGTGCTCGGCCCGCAGTGCGGCGAGGCTTGCGGGCACCTTCACGCGGGGCAGGGCGGGGACCTCACCGACAACACTGAGGGTGCCGATGACAGCGATGACGCGGTGATCTTCATCACCGAGCAGGGGCAGGAAAGTGAGATCCCACCAGGGCGGGCCGTGATCTTGGCTGGGGGCTGTGCGGCGGACGCGGGCGAGTTTGCCAGCCCAGACTTCGGGCGGTGGGGCGAATGGGGACATCGACCGTCGAACCGCGGAGAACTTCGACCCGCGGATGGCGGAGAGGGGTTTGCCGACGAGTTGCTCCCAGGCGGGGTTGGCGTAGCGGAGGCGGCGGTCGCCGGAGACGACGAAGACAGCGGTGCGTGAGCGGGCAAACAGCGTCCGCCAGGCGAACCGAGAAGAGTGCGGGTCAGGCATACCGGTTCATCGGGAGGGGTACGCTTATGGTACACCGTCAGCTGCCCTTGTTCTCGCCTGCCAATTGGCCTACTTTGATGGAACGCACCCGTAGCTCAACTGGATAGAGCATCGGTCTTCGGAACCGAGGGTTAGAGGTTCAAATCCTCTCGGGTGTACTTGAAAAACAAGGGTTTTGTGACGGCGACTTTCGGTTATGCACCAAACTCTGCACCAAACCTCCGGGCCGTCCCGGAGGTTTTTCTGTTCCAGTCGTGCGGAGATCGCCCTCCGCCGCGACGTTCGTGCCCCTCACCCGGCCCAGTATCCTCGGGACCGTGTTAAGTGATCGGCCTGCTCGCGGGGCCGGTGTGCCGTTCCTCGCCGACCCTGGCCTGGGTGGTTCGTGCTCTGCGGGGACGCGACCGAGACGCGGTGTCAGGGCGTGTTGCCGGCCAAAGACGGGGCCGCGGCCGGTCCGGTTGGCGGCCCCCGTCCCCGCTTCTAACATTTGGTCTTCCTCACCCGAACGGAGGTTTGCGGCGATGACGTTCACGGAGGCGGTGGCGGCGTTGTGGGCCGAGCACCCGAAGGCGGAGCTGAGCCCGTCGGTCCGGCGGGGCAAGGCGTTCGAGCGT
>JALOQR010000449.1 GCA_025459365.1 Fimbriiglobus sp. | reverse complement strand
ACGCACACGTCGTTCAGCTTCTTCAGGTTGTCCATCAGTTGGGCGTCGCTCTCCACGCCCATCGTGCCGGGGAACTCGGCCTTGTAGATGTCGCAGTACCGGCTCAGGTAATGGGCGGTGTCGATGACCGTCTTGGCCTTCCGCTTGAGCACGCTCTCGCTCTTGGCATCTTCGCCGTTGTACGGGAAGTGCAGCGGTTCCAGCAGGAACAGGATGTCGTGCTTCAGGCACTCGTCGTGGATCTGCATGGTGAACTGGAAGTTCCGCTCGGCGCTGTCGAACTCGGCCGGCTCGAACTGGGCGAGCAGCTTCACCGCATCCGCCCCGGCCCGCTTGATCTTGGCCACGCTCCACCCTGGCTCCACTTCACCGCACGGGGCACCGACAGCGTTCTTGGCCGCCCCGCTCTTCTCGATGCGGATGAGCAGGCCGGTGCTCGGCGGCACGGCGTGAGCCGCCACGGTGCTCCAGTACCCGTAGTACCCGTCCACCAGCAAGCCGGAGCAGTGTGGGGCGAGGGCACGGGAGAGCATGACCTTGGCGTCGGCGACTTCGGCGTAGGTCGGGTCTTTGCCGGTCGCCTTCTTCATCATCGAGATCATGGAGCTGTTCTGGTCGGTAGCGACCATGGTCAGCGTGCCATTGGCGTTGCTGATCCGCTGCAAGCCGCGGAGCTTGCCGGGGGTGAGGCCAAGACCCATGAGCCGGGTGACGGAATGATGCATGACGTGGAAATCTCGCAAGGCGTGAGAAAGGGTCGGTCAGCAGTTGTCTTACGCGCGAGACACTTGGCGGGCAACCGCACGAACCTCACAGCCGCCGCATTGCGAATGGCGATGGTTTTCATTGAAAAAATCGAAGGCTGAAAGGAAGTGATTCTTCTTGCATATAGATGCCACAGTGTCCGTGTCTTCCAGGGCCTGGTCGATTCCCTTTTCTCTCTCGAGGGAGTTCTGTGGTTCCGTTTCCCCCGTCTCGCCGATCGGCGTTTACGCTGATCGAACTACTGGTGGTGATCGCCATCATCGCCATCCTGATCGGCCTACTCCTCCCGGCCGTGCAGAAGGTCCGTGAAGCGGCCGCCCGCATGCAGTGCAGCAACAACCTGAAGCAACTCGGTCTCGCCACTCACAACTACGAGTCGGCCAACGGCCGCATGCCGCCGGGGGTGCTGGGGGCGTTCCCCGGCCCCCTCTGCCCCAACGGTACTTCCGACTGGAACTGCGGCGGGGTGCCCGGCACCGCCGGCCAGTACAGCGGGGTGCTGCCCATTCTTCTACCGTACATCGAGCAAGACAACATCTTCCGTCAGTTCCTCACCCCGCACGACCCGCTCTCACCGGGTAACGGGCTGACTCAGTTTCAGCGGTGGTGGGTCAACAGCGTCCCGGACTGGCAGGCCGGGCAGTTCCGGGTCAAGGTGCTGGAGTGCCCCTCCGACCCGAACCTCGGCCGACAACCGGGGCGGATGATCATGGCGCTGTGGGGGAACGTCGGCGGCGGCACCACGCAATCCCGCCTGACGGGCGGATCGCTCGCCCAGGCCACTACCAACTATGCCCCGGTGAGCGGGCTGAACGGCGACGACCCATCCATCCGCACCTACGGTGCCCTCACGAACATCAGCCATCCGCAGTTCCGCGGCATCATGACCAACCGCAGCCGCACCACCATCCAGGGCATCACCGACGGGGCGAGCAACACTTTGCTCATCGGCGAAGGGCTGGGCGGGCACCCGCGGGGCGACGGGGCCAACTTCTTCCGGTGGAGTTGGTACGGCATCGGCATCGTCGGCACCAACTTCGGGCTGGCCGACCCTGGCCGTGAACTGCCGAGCGGGGGCGACAACTTCTGGCGGCGGTTCAGCAGTATGCACACCGGCGGCGTGAACTTCGTGTGGGGCGACGGGTCGGTACGGTTCGTGCGGTACGGCAGCACCGCCACCATCGGCTCACCCGACTGGCTGGTACTCGCCCAGATGGCCGGCATGGCCGACGGGGCCGTCTACAACTTGAACCAACTCTCCAACTGACGCGAGGAAGCCATGAAACGTTTTCTCCTGCTGGCGGTGTTGGTCGCTGCGGTTGCGTCGCTCACCGGATGCGGGGGCGACGGCGGGATCGCCCAGCCGACCGCCTTCGCTCCTCCGCCCGACCCGAAGGACAAGAGCTTGAAGGGTGACACCCTACCCGGCCCACCCTAACCCCCGGAGCTGCCATGCGCCGAACATACAAGACGTGGTACCTTCTCGGCGGGCTGTTCGTGGGAGTGCCGATCGTCGTTCTGGGTGGGGCGTTTGCCCTGCTCATGACCCAGTACTCCTTCGGCCCTCGGACCCTTGCGCCGCAGAACATGGTGATGGAGTACGACGGGCCTGGGGCGCTCAAGCACCAGCCCGGCCCGACCGCGGCATCGCCCGACCCCTCCGACGACGCCAGCAACAAGTAACCCCGACCGCCCGGCGAGGAAGTCCCACAGCCTCGCCGGGCGGTCGGCAGTTCAGACTTCATCTCTGAAGTGCCAGCGCGGCCGCCCTCCGACGAGGCACCTGACCTCTGCCGATGTTCCCGTCCGACCGAGGACCTGCGAGTGCAACTGCCCCCCGCCGCCGTGACCCACCGAACTCTCATCGGAGCCGCGGCCAGCGTGGTACAATGCCGGCCGGAGGGACCGCCATGCCGATGCACGACTGGAGCCGCGTCGAGCCGACCATCTACCATCATTTTCACCAGCGGTGGGCCGCGGCGATCGCTGAC
>JALOQR010000149.1 GCA_025459365.1 Fimbriiglobus sp. | reverse complement strand
TTCAGCAGTTCGAGGTACTTCGGCAGGAACGTGTTGAACGCCGTGCCGAGTTGCGACAGTGCGAACCGCCGTACAGGCAAACCCTCGCGCAACTCCTTCGAGGCTTCGGGGGGAAGCGGAGGAAGAAACCGGCTCACCCCGTGTGGGTCGGCCGCCCGGTCGAAGTGCTCCTTCGCCCGAGCGGGGTCGCCACCGAGCATCGCGTACACGCCCCGCTGGTAGTGGGTGAGTGCCCTGTAGAGGAGCCGCAAGCGAAGTGTGTTGGCCATATTCTCGGCGAGCAGCATACCGGGATACCCACCCACGGCCGCCGCGTTGAGGAAGAGGTCGCCACTGGCTACGAGTAGCCGTACCTCGGCGTCGGTGAGTGGCTTCAGCAGAAGCGGCCGCCACAGTTCCGGGAACACAACAAGCGTGAGCGACCGTGGGTCGGGCTGAAGACCCGCCGGCGGCTGGGTGTCGAGCAACTCCGCATAGACCGCATCGGCCTCGGCGTAGTCGCCCCGCAGGCGGGCGAGATCAAAATCGAGAGCACGGAGCTGAATCGCCTCCAGTGCACGTACCTCGGCTGGCAAGTTCGATGTTTCCACCTTGGCACGTAGTTTTGGCAGGTAAGCAACCGCGTCTTCCGCACGCCCCACCCACAACACCAGCCGCAGACGCTCACCATTGGTCGCTCGCACGGGTGGCGGCTCTTGCCCCTCTTTCACTTCCAGCATTTTCAAGGCGGTTTCAATCAGCCCAGTGCGGACGAGAGCGTCGAACCGCTCGGCTGGGTATTCGGCTGGGGGCATACGGCTCGCCCCCTTGCGACGGATGACCAGGTTATCGAGTACGTCCACCAGTCGCTTCATCCGAACGAGAACTTCGCCCGAATCGGCCTTCCCGCTGGCCATTCGCTCCATCCAGTCGCCGAGGTCGTCCTTCTCCAGGTAGCCCCGTTGCACGAGCAGCGGGCCGAGATTGTTTTGGCTCAGTTTCTCCCACCAGTCCTGCGGCACCTGTCCGGTTTTGACAATCTCGGGAAACTCTAGCCAGAAGTCGGCCACGCAGAGATCGACGACCCGTCGCCAGAGTTCGATCAGCCCACCGGCCGCCTCCCCCGCTCGTCGGCCGTTGACGGCCAGCACCTTGAAGAGGGCGGCGACCTCGGCGGCGGCAGAATCCACATATCCCAGCCGCGGCCCTGGCTGAGTGATCAATTCGGTGCCTTGCGGACCGCGGCGGAACCCCACCCCCACCGGTAGGGGTGGGCCGAGTTGGAGGTACATCTGGGCCAGCCACAGGCGTGTAGAGAGGGCATCTGCCAGGTACTCGTCGCTAGTCTTCTCCGGTTCGGGCAGGCGGGTCGTCGCACGCCGCAAGGCCGTGAGGACCTGCAACTGCGACTCAGTCGGGGCGTAGGGGCTTCCACCGAATACGTCCGCTGGAGGGTCGGTGTTGGGCATGAGCGGTTTTTCGAACGCGGTCGCCAAGCTGATGTAACCACTGGCCGAGTTCGGGCTGGCAGTCAGGCCACCGCGGGCCGACCGGGCGATGAGAAACGGCAGAGCAAACTCCTGCTCGGCCGGGGGCACTGGCTGCGGGAGCGGGCCGTAAGGCTGTGGGCCAGCGACTGGCAAGGTGAGGAGCAAGCCGGGGGCGCCGGTCACCCCGGCCAGCCCTTGCTGCCACGCGAACTGCCGAAGCTGATCCCGCTGGCGGCGCATCTCGAGCAGCCGGTTCGAGTACCACGAGAGGTTGCGGGAGTCGTCCAGCCCGACCGGCCGTAGCGGTGGGCGCAGGAACAACAGTTCGTATTCCCAGCCCTGCTCGGGTGGTTGCCCTGCGGCCAGTGGTGGCGGCGGAGCCGGGAGCTGCGAGGCGGGGGCGAACACTTCCTTGGCCACGTCCCACGTCATCACACGGTTGTTTCGCCCATATCCGCGGAGCCGTTCGGCCTTGGCCGCCAGTTCGGGCGACATCCGCCGTTCCTCAATGGCGTTCCGCTCGGGCCGGGTGAGTGAGAACGTCCGCCCGACCACCAGCAACCGACCGTCCAGATGCCACGGGGCGGCAAACAACCGCTGTTCGTCTTCGGGCAGCACCCCGAAGCCGAGGCGGGTGTTCAGAAACGCCTCTTCCACGATCTGGGCATTCGTCTGGGCCACACTCACATACCCGACGCCGTAGCGGTCAGCGATCGGTTCCAGCCACCCGACCTCGACCGGCAGCTTGAACGGCTCCGCCGCCGACTGCCCACCGGGAGCGCTCCACCGGGCGAGAACCTGCTTTCGCACTTCGGCCAGGTCTTTTAACTCGGTTCGATGGAGGCGATACCGGGAGGTGACGAACGATTTCTCCGCGGGAGCGAAGAAGGCCAGGTAGTCTCCCAGGTCGGGATGGGTGTTGAGTCCGCGCGTCGAGGAGAGTACCTCGGCCCGACTCGCTTCGATCTCTGTCTCGGTGATAGCCCCCCCACCGATGGGGTAAGTGAGCATCTTCACCGTGGACCGTTGGTCGTCTGCACGCCATCGGGCGAACACCTCGGCCGCCCGCTTCATTCCCTCGTCCGGGGCGACATTCCATCCGGCGTAGCGCCGCCCTGCGGCAGTGCCGTCCCACGGCTGAAGCCACCCGTACACCGCCGCCACCGCCAGTACCACCATCCCTAGCAAAGTGAGAACCCGCCCAGCCCGGCAGGCGAGCAGCACCGCCCGCGACACCTCCGCTCGTAGGCGGTCGAGCGGTGGCATCAGCCGCCCGAGGCCGTTCAAGTGGGCCGCCAGGAACGGCACCCCGAGCAGCACCCCATAGGGCACGAACCGGGCGTGGACAACGGCACCGAGAAGACTGAACACCGCCCACGCCAGTAGGTGCGACAGCCGCCCATGACGGTAGCCCACTCCGGCAGCAATCGTACCAGCCGCCCAGAGCGCTACGGCCATCCATCCGCACCAGTTGTTGCCGAGGATGGGGTTGCTCAAGTATCCCGGCTCGCCCCGGTCTGGCTCAGACTGGTGAAGAACCGAGAAGGTGAAGCGGTACAGGTCGTTGTCGTTGCCGAGGTCGGCCGCCGCCGGCCAGTCCAACTCGAACGGAACCAGTTGAGCCACCGCCTCCAACGGGTTGCGAACCACCGCCCCGAAAAACGTAGGGTTGGCCAGTACCGCCACTCCACACAGGAACAGTGCCCGCAGTAAGGCAGGTTGCGGCGGCGACGGGCGGAACGGATCGTCTTTCGATGGCAGATCCGACTTCGCCGGGAACAATTTCGGATGGAGCCACTCACCGAGTACGATCAGCCCGATCAGCAGAGGCGATAGGAAGGCGAAGTTGTCCACGTTCGCCCAAACCGCCGTCAGCCCGCCGAGGATTCCAGGTACGCGCCATTTGCTCCCTTTCATCCAATCGGCTGTGTAGAGGACCACCAAAATGCCGGCCAGCAACGGCAAACCGAAGACCTGGGGGCGAAGGTGAGTGAATGCTCCGGCCGCCACTGCCCCCACAACCGCCACCGCCGCCCACGGCCAGAGGGGAGCACCCGGTTTACGAAGTAGAAACAGCAACCCAACGGCCGCCGCGAAGGCGATCGCCTTCACCCCCACCGCAATCGCCCCGGAGGTATCGACCGAGTACAGAGTGTACAGCACCACCTCACCGAGCCAGTGGGCGTTCACCCACGGCCGCTCAGCGGCGGTGTAAGTAAATGGGTCGCCGCCGATCGGGTACTGAAACTGTGTGACCAACTTGCCGGCGGCCAGGTGTCGCCACAGATCCGGGTTGCGTGCCGCAAAGGACCCCATGAGGAAGGCGACGACCACAGCGAGCACGCCGAGAGCCGTGTCGAATGGGAGAAACCACTCCGGCCACCTGGGCGGAGGTGGAGCGACGGGCGGAGGCTCGGAAGCAGGTTGGAAGCTGGGGGCGTCGGGGTTGGCCGGGGTGTCCACCGGAGCGGAAGGCGTGGGGGTCGGTGCGTCGGCGTTCACAACGGCTCTCGCAGATGACGGGGATGACCAGGAAGAAGACGAGTTTACCCTACGGACTGCGGGGTGAGGTGGGTGGGCCGAGGGGGGGGCACTGAGACCCAGGGCTTTCACCTGGAGTGATCACGCTCAGCCCTTCGGCCTGGTGGCAATTCCCTGCAACTGCAGTCGCTACGATCCCGTAGTGGAGTTACCTGCGACGACAACTCCCCCTCGACGACTGTTCACACATTGTCGGCGGCGGAGCCGACACACCCCGAATGGCCGTAGTGAACCTACGCGTCGGCTGCAGCGGTGGTTCGGGCGAACTCTTGGCCCCGAACCAGGCGGCTATCGACCCTCGCTCGCCCCGATCATTCCGCCCAACTCAGTACATCGCCGAACTTGGCAGTTAACTCTGCTCTCATGCGGTCAGTCAGGTTTCGCGTCGGCAACACCAGGCTTGTCAGGTCCGGCGCTGGGCGAGCGGTCAGCAGGTGCTTCGCCCCCGGTTCGGAAATCAAGTTTCTCCGCAGATCTAGCTCCACCAAGTTCGGCCAGAAGGTGCCCCGCGTGAGGAACCGCACCCCGGCGTTGTCGCACCCGGTATTCTCCAGCCCGAGGGACCGCAGGCCGGCGAGGTGCGGCGAGCGGGCGAGCAGTTTGATCCCTTCCGAACCGATCTTGTTTTCGGTGAGCCAGAGTTTGCGGAGTCCGGCGAACGTCGGTGAGTGAGCGAGTGGTTCGACCGCCTTCGTGTCGAGCATGGTTTCGGTGAGGTCGAGAATCCGAATCCGGTCGGCGGCAGTGGCGAGGATGGCCATGCCCGGCCGCATCAGCGGGTTACCGACCAGCCGAAGCACTTCCGTCTGACTCGCCAGCCCGGAATCGACGAACACCCGCGCTGCGGCCGGGCCGAACCCCATGCGATACAGATCGAGATCGGCGAGCCGGTTCGGCCCATTCTCAGCGATGGCTTCCAGAGTTTCGTCGGTGTGGCCGTAGCCGAGCCGCATGGCGAGCGAGGTGAGTTGTTTGCCGAGCGGTGTGGCGAAGAGTTCACCAATGATAAACCCGATGGAGGCCACGTTGGTGTATTCCAGGCGGAGCGAGGTGACACCAGTGGTGTGCGGCGACTCGCGAAGGCATCGCAGCGGCTCGTTCGGGGAGGAGAGACCGTCGAGCGTGAACCGCCGGATGAGGCACAGCCACGGGTTGGTCGCGAACTCTCGCCACTGATCGAGGGTGCCGGTGCCGACCCAGAGAGAATCGATCGGTTCCACCGTCCGGAGGTAATTGATGGCCGCAGTGTGAGACGGCCCGGCGACACGCACCCCCCATGCGAACCCGCGGCGGAAGTACGGGTCGGGCAGTTTACCGGGCAGTGGGAGCGTGGGGTGGTGGAGTTCTTCCACCCACGGCTCGCCCGTCAGCCAGTCCCGCCTCCGCGTCTTGCATAGCACTGCGAACGGTTCGTACTCGGGGGTATTGGCGAGTTGGATTTGGGCGCGGATGAACTCGGCCCGGTCGGGGTCGGCATTCTCTTCGAGGTAGTCGGCGAATACGAGCCGCGGCAGATCGTCGTCCGGCGACGCGAGCACGGCTTTCCGCAGGGCGTCGAGGGTAGACATGCCTTGATTGTAGGCGGAGCAGGTTGACCGTCACAGCACCGCCAGACTGCTCACCCAGGCGAACACACTTGGCTCGGTCCAAGCGGTGACGAACCACGGCATCACGCCGAGGCCGATGCTCAGCAGCACGAACACTGCCAGGACAACGAACTCGCGGGCGGTCACGTCCGGGAACTTGGCCGTGTCCGGGTTCACCCCCAGATAGGCCCGCTGCCACGCCCACAGCAGATACGCGGCGGTGAGGATGGTGGACAGGATGGCGGCCGTGGCTAGCCCCCAGCAGAACCGCCACGCACCCATCATCACCAGGAACTCGCCGACGAACCCGCACAGCGCCGGCAGGCCCATGCTGGCGAAGAAGAGCACCACGCTCAGCCCGCTGAACACCGGCATGGGCTCCGTCAGCCCGCCCAGGCGGGTGAGGTCGCGGTGGTGGGCGCGGTCGTAGATGACGCCGACGGCGAAGAACATGCCGGCCGAGGTGACGCCGTGGGCCAGCATCTGGAAGACGGCCCCGTTCACCCCCCACTCCCACCACTCGGCGTTGCTACCACTATTCCACGCCGCCAGCCCGAGCAGAACGAACCCCATGTGGCTGACACTGCTGTAAGCGAGTAGGCGTTTGAGGTCACGCTGGCCCATCGCCGCCAGTCCGCCATACACAATGCCGACCACACCAATCAGCCCCACCCACCAAGCCAGTTGGTACGCCGCCCCGAGTTTGAGTAGCACGCCGGCCAGGAGCATCGACACTGGCGTGGGTGCTTCCACGTGGGCATCGGGAAGCCAACTGTGCAACGGGATGATCGGCAACTTCACCGCGAAGCCAAGAAACAGCAGCACGAACACGAGGTACTGGAAACCAGGCGCACAAATGGGCTGACTTTTCAATCGCGCCAGAGCCTCCTCCCGATCGACGCCAGGTGCGAACAGTTCGACGCCATCAGGTTCGCCCTCCACCTTCACCCTAGGGCCTGCTTCCTGCCCCCTGGCTACCTGGATGCGTTGTTCCTGCCCGCTCAGCACCAGCGACACGGCTCGGCCGACCTTGCCCAGGGTGCTGATGTCGAACGAGTGAACTTCCGCCACTCGTTGGGCGTCTTCATCCTTCAGCCCACGTTCTCGCTTGATTTTCTCCACCCGAACTTCCACCTCTTCCTGCGGAACGAAGTCTCGGGCGTCGACGGTGTACAACGCGATGACAGCCGCCAGCAAACCCAGACTACCAACGAGGGTGTAGAGGACAAACTTGAACGCCGCCCCCTTGCGGTTGCCGCTCCCCCAGAGGCCAATGAGGAAGTACATGGGCAGAAGCATCAGTTCGTAGAAGACGTAGAAGGCGAAGAAATCAGTCGACAGGAACGCCCCGTTCACCCCAGTGTGCAGGAGCAGGATCAGCATCAGGTAACCGCGGAGGTTCGACTCAATCGTCCAACTGGCGACTACCGCCAACAGTGACACCACACCAGTGAGCAGCACTAGCGAGAGACTGATTCCATCGACCCCGAGGGCGAAGTGGATGTCGAACTGCGGTACCCATGACCGCCGCACTACCAAGTCGTCGGACTGGTACTCCCCCCGGCCACTCGCAGTGACGGCGATCTGTTTGTCTGCCCGGGCGTCGAGTCGGGTGGCCGGGTGGTAGTTGGTGCGTTCGCTGCGGTCGGAGTAACGCCCGAGAAGGTTCAGGTAATCCACGAGTGTACACAGCCCGAGAGTGAGGGTGAGGGCTATGCCGAAGACTGTCCACCAGCGCATCAACGACTTCCAGCCAGCCGGCACCACCAGCAGGAGAAATGCGAACGCGGCCGGCAGAAACACCAGCACCGAAAGCTGGATCATATCCAGCTCACGGTCTTTCATGTCGGTGGGGAGCAGGTCGAGCATGGGGTGATCTGAAGGTACTCCGCACCCTCCGGGTGCGATTGATTCGTACCGCACCCGGAGGGTGCGGAGTACTTTACCGCAACACTGCGAACAGCATCCCGAGCAGGATGAGTACGGTCAAGCCCATCGCCAGAACGTAACCCCGCACACGGCCAGACTGCAACTTCCGCAATTCAGCCCCGCCGGCGGCCACCAACTTCGCCACTCCGGTGAGCAAGCCGTCGAGGGTGACCGACCGCTTCGTTGGTTGTTCCGGACTGGTGCGATCGGTCGTAGCAGTGAACTCGGCTAATTGCACCGTGCGGCGGACGAAGAGCGAATCGTAGAGAGCATCGAAGTACCAGCGGTTCGCGAACACGCCGGTCGGTTCGCGCAGTTGATCAGAAGTCGGCGGACGCTGACCGTACCGGACCCAGGCATAGCCACCACCGGCGACTGCCGCAAGGAGTGCCAGCAAGCCAGCCGCCAAGTGATTACTGTGGGCCAGTTTGTGTGCCAACTCGCCATTTGTCACATGCCCATGCGGGGCGACTGCGGCCAGCGATTGGCCCAGCGCACTCGACTCGGCGTCCCAGACCGGCCAGCCCCAGGCTACTGCCACGCTACAAGCGGCCAGCACGACCAGAGGGAGCGTCATCACCGCCGGCGATTCGTGCGGGTGGGCGTCCGGTTCGCGGCTCGTACCCCCGAACGCAAGGAGCCAGAGGCGGAACATGTAGAACGCGGTCAAGCCGGCGGTGAGCAGCGGGCCGAAAAACAGCAAAAAGTGACCGGGATTGGCGAGGCTAAAGCCGAGGGCGTCAGCAAGGATGGCGTCTTTGCTGTACCACCCAGAGAGCAGCGGGGCACCACTAATGGCCAACACACCGATGAGCATGCTGTAGGCGGTCACCGGCATTACCTTGCGAAGCCCGCCCATGCGTCGCAGATCTTGTTCATGGTGCAAGCCATGAATGACACTGCCCGCCCCGAGGAACAGCAAGGCTTTGAAGAAGGCATGCGTGAGCAGGTGGAACAGCCCGGCCGACCATCCACCGACACCGATCGCAAGCATCATGTACCCGAGTTGGCTGCAGGTGCTAAACGCCAGCACCCGTTTGATGTCGGTGGCCACTAGGGCAACCGTAGCGCTCAGGAACAGTGTGATTAACCCAACGTAGGCGATAGCCAGTAGTACCTCCGGAGCGAACATTGGGAAACAACGCCCGACAAGGTAGACGCCAGCTGCCACCATCGTAGCGGCATGGATCAGCGCCGAGACTGGTGTCGGGCCTTCCATGGCGTCGGGCAGCCACGTTTGCAGCGGCACCTGTGCCGACTTCCCCGCCGCCCCGCAGAACAGCCCAAGACCGAGCAGCACCCACAGGCCATGGCTAATCCCGTGCGGTACGCCGTGAGCGAACTGCTCGTTCAGTTCGGCGATATTCAGTGTGCCGAAAGTGGTGAACGCGACCGCGAGGCCGACCAGGAAGCCGGCATCACCGACCCGGTTCACGATGAACGCTTTGTTCGCAGCAACCCCGGCCGACTTCTTCTCGGTGTAGAAGCCGATCAGGAAGAACGAGCAGACGCCGACCAGTTCCCAGCTCACGAACACCTGAAACAGGTTGTCCGCGATCAGAAGGTTCAACATGCTGAACGCGAACAGACTCAGGTACAGGTAGAACCTCCCGAAGCGACCACGGCGACCATGAACGATGCCCGTTTCGTCTTTCATGTACCCCAGTGCGAACAGAAAGATCATCGACCCGATACCCGTCACCATGCAGGTCATCAGCACGGTGAGCCGGTCGATTCGGTAACCGAGGTACAAGGCTGAACTCGGGCCGGCCGGTTCGCTCCCCAGCCGGACATTTCCAATGTCGATCCATCCGACCTGTTCGGCCCATCGCTCCGGATGCGTGCCGTCGTCGGAGAAAAATCTCACCGCTCCCCAAATGGTCAGACCAGCCGCAGCCATCATGAAGAGGACGGTGAAGTAGCCGGCAAGCGGGAGTGAGCGGTCTCCGCCGAGCAGGTTGTGCAGCGTGCCCTGCCAGCCGCCACAACCCCGCGTGAGGTGCCGCACCAACCCGCCAACGGCCAACACTATCGCCGGGACCAGCGGCATCAGCGTGGCGAACAGGAAAAGTCGGCCGGGATGGGCGGAGAGGTCGAACATATCAGCCCTTCAACTCCTTGGCGGCTTCGACATCGGCCGAGCCGTGGTTGTTGTAGAAGTTGAGGAAGATCGCCAGTGCCACTGCCGCCTCGGCCGCCGCCAGCACCACCACCATCAATGCGAAGACCTGCCCTTCGAGCCGCAATTCGGGCACAAAGCGAGAGGCCGCCACAAGGTTGACGTTCGCCGCATTCAGAATCAGTTCTACGCCCATCAGGATGCCAACTGCGTTCCGCTTGGTCGCCAGGCAGAACACCCCGCAGGCAAACAGAAACGCGGCGAGGACGAGAAACGGAGTCAGGCCGAGTTCTGTCATGGGCGGGCCTCCGACGAGTTTGGTTGCCCCGACCCGGCTGGGAGAGTTTCAAGCTTCAATGTGGTCTCGATAGGATCGCGGCGGCCATCCGGATCGACCCGTTTTTTCGCCCGTGCGAGGTACGCCGCGGCCACCAATACCACCAGCAGGTGAACGCTGACGATCTCGAATGGCAACAGGTAGCTCTTGCCCCCCTGCCCGACTCCCAGAAACGACAGCCCCAGTTCGTGAACTGCCGGAGAGGTTGCTTCGGTCGTCTCCCGTTGCCCGAGTTGCATGCTCGCCACAGCAAGTAGAGCGAACAGCCCACCTGCGAGCAACCCACCGATGACCCACTCCATCCGTTTTGTTTGCAACACCGCAAATGGCCCCTGGCTGGTGATCATCACACCGAACACCACCAGCACGAGAGTCCCGCCGACGTAAATGATGAGTTGCGCTGCCCCAAGGAACTCGGCTCCGAGCAAGAAGTACAGCCCGGCCACCCCTGCCAGGGTGACCAGCAGCCACACTCCCGCCCTGACCATGCTACGGGACGCCGCGACTCCTACCGCCCCCAGCGCGGTCACAGCCGCCACCGCCGCAAATAGCACCACCGCCAGATTCATGCGGGCACCCGGCTAGAATATGTTGACCCGACGCCGTGAACTATGGGATAAGCCCGCCACCCCGCGTCAGCAAGCCACCGGACAAAATCTCGTGATCCCCGCACCGCCGGAACTGGTCGCCCTACTCGCCGCCTGCCGGGCGCGACCGGCCGACGACCTACCACGGTTGGTGCTGGCCGACTGGCTGGAGGAAAACGGCCAGCCGGAACGGGCGGAGTTCGTGCGTATCCAGGTGGAGGTGAGCCACCCAAGTGCGGACGTCGAGCGAATCCGCGCTCTGAAAAAGAGGGAGGCGGACCTTCTGGCCGAGCACGAAACAGTGTGGACCGGCGGGTATGTTGCCGCCGCCACTCGGATGACTCCTTTGTTTCGTCGCCGCCAGGGAGACGGTGGCTTCGCCCCAATCCCCCCTCCGCATCGCTTTGTCCGCGGACTGCTCCGAATTGGCAACGCGAGTGAATTTGTGGACCGACCGGAACTCCGAGAGTGGCTGCGATCACCGGAGTTGCACTGGGTCGAGCAAGTTGATTTCGACTTCTCCTCGGTCGAGTGGTTCGTGAAAGCCGACCTGCCAGACGAACTGCATGGGCGGATCGGGCTGAGCTTGCGGGTCGGCGGGCCGTCTGGTGAGTCGAAATGGCAGTCCTGGTTCAGGCAACTTGCCATCTCGGGGAACTTCACCGCTGCCCGCTCATTGCATGTGAATGGGGCCTCCGCCGAAGTGGTGTTGGAGGAGTTGACGAAGGCGGACGTTTCACACCTCGTGGCACTCACCCTACAAGGTCTTGGAAACCCCCGCTGTGCTGGCCTGATCGCATCGGCCCCCTTCATTCACCTCTCAACCCTCGACCTGGGGCCTATTCCCGAGGCAGGTATACGTGCTCTGGCCGCCTCCCCGCACCTGGGCAACCTCACTCACCTCAATCTCGTTGGTAGCCCGATTGGGGATGCAGGAATGGCGGCGCTCTGCCGATCGCGACTGGGGGAAACTCTGCGGAGAGTCGAGTTCCCAAACACACAGATCACAGACGCCGGAGTGAAAGCGATGGTGAACTCGCCGCTCTTCGCCATCATGCACGGTTCCCGACTGAACCTGAACATGAACCGAATTGGCGATGAGGGGCTGAAAGCACTGACCGAAAGTGAATACTTGCTACGGTTCCGCGAGATCGCGTTTCGGTCCGGTGAGGAGCAACATCAACAGAACCACATCAGCGATGACGGTATTGAAGCCCTTGCGGCGTCGCCGTATGCTGCCAACCTTCAATTCCTCGACTTCTGGCGGAACCGCATCACCGATCGTGGAGCATTAGCCCTGGCCCGTTCGCCCTACTTGAACAAGGTGCTCGATCTGAGCGTGAAAGAGAACGCAGTGACAACGGCCGGTGCGGCGGCGCTCCACGAGCGGTTCGGGGAAAAGGCCAAAGTGTAGGACGAGTCTCGCGGGCGTGGCTGGCCTCACTCTGGCACCGGACGACAGACGGATTCACCTGTTGACCCGCCCTACAAAGCCGGCTTCGCCCAGACCCCTTCGCTGATCCCCTTCGGCGCGACCTTGCCGAACGTTGCTACCGCCATCACGAAAACCATTCCCGCCAGAGTCCCAAAGGACAGGACATACTTCGTCCAGTCGCCGACGTATGGTTGCACCCAAAGTTGCCAAATGCACACGCCCACCAACAGCCCGCAGGCAATCGGTAGGAAGTACTTCAGGCAGGTCGTCATCACCTGGTCGATCCGTAGCCGTGGAAGGCTCCACCGCATCCACATCATCACCAGTACAAGGAGCGTCGCTTTGCCGACAAACACCGCCGCGTTCAGAAGATTGCCCGCCCACGGCCCGAACTGTTCAGACGGTTCGAACGGCAGGAACCCGCTGTGCCACCCGCCGAGAAACAACAAGCAGGCCAGCCCACTCACCGCGAACATGCTGGCGTATTCGGCGAGGAAGAACACGCTCCAGCGGAACCCGCTGTACTCGGTGTGGAACCCAGCCACCAGTTCGCTCTCCGCCTCGGCCAGGTCGAACGGTGCCCGCTTGCAACTCGCCGTCGCGGTGATGAAGAACACCATGAACGCCAGAAGGTTGAAGGGGTCGTGAAACGCCGTCCAGTTCCAGAACCACCCGGTCTGCTGGGCGCCCATCGCGTTCAGGCTGAGCGTACCCATCACACACACCGGCACCACCACGCACAAGCTCCGCGGCACTTCGTAGCTCACCACTTGGGCCGCCTCCCGCACCCCGCCAAATAACGCCCACTTACTCCCCGACGAGTAACCGGCGAGCAACACTCCAAACACTTCCCCACTGAGCACAGCCAGCACGAAGAAGGCGGCGGTGCTGAGTTCCTGCGAGACGAGGTCTTTGCCGAACGGAAGGGCGAGAAAGGCAGTGAACGACGCGCAGAACGCGAGATACGGAGCGATTCGGAAGAGTAGTTTGTCGGAGCCGTCCGGGGCAGTGTCTTCCTTAGTGATGAGTTTGATGCCATCGGCAAGCGATTGCAGGATACCAATAGGACCGGTGCGAGTGGGTCCGAGGCGATCCTGAATGCGGCCGGAGACTTTGCGCTCCGCCCAGATGTACAGGAACGCCGACACCCCGACAAACCCGAGCAGAACGCCGGCGGAGATGCCGGCCGCAGTGAGGACCGCCGCCCAGTGTGGCATGTACTGTTCGAGAGTGGCGAGCATAAATGGAGCTCACACAAGCCGCGACCCCCACGGAGTGGCGGTCGGAATCTCACGCTGCCTGGCGGTCGCGGCTCGTAATTTACGCCGGGAACGCCAGGCGGGCCACCGCCCGGCCCTGCGTCGTCAGTTTCAACCGCCGTCCATCACTGAGCACAAGCCCGTTTCGCTCTGCACGTTTCACCACCCGGGCAACCTCATGAGGCAACCAGTGGAGGTGAAGGTGAAGTTCGATCAGGCTCGATTCCGCCATCTCCTGCGGGGTGCCTTCGTGTTGGAGCAGATGAATGGTCAACATCGTCTCGTGGAACCGACGGCGTTGGTCGATCCGGTGGAAGAACTGGGCCATCAATCCGCGGCGCGGGGCGGTACAAAACACCACGCCGAAGATCAGCCCTTGCACCACCGCCACCGTACCGGCCACATTAGCGTCGATGACCACGGCCAACACCGTGCCGGCCACAGCCCCACCGACCGCGAACAACACGGCGAATAGCAGCATCCGCGAAAGGCGGTCGGTGAGAAGATATGCCCCGGCCGCCGGCACAACGAACAGGGCGACCACCACCACCGGGCCAACAGCGTCGAATGCCGCCACTGCCGTGAGGCTGACGCACGTCATCAACCCATAGTGCAGCACTGCCGGGGCGAACCCGAACACCGCCGCTAGTTCGGGATCGAATGTGCTGAGTTTCAGTTCCTTGTAGAAGATCAAGACGAGTAGCGAGTTCAGCACGAACAGTGCGAACAGCAGCCAGGTGCCCTGCGGGCCAAGATCGGTGCCGCCCACGAGCCAGCGGTTCAGCCCGACAGAGTACTGTTCGTTGCCGAGCAGGACGGTGTCGATATCGAGGTGCGTGGTTCTGGGTACGAACGCCGTGAGCATCACCGCGCCAAGGGCAAATAACGCCGGAAAGACCAGCCCGATAGCAGCGTCTTCCTTCACCAACTTCGTCCGTTGCAGAAGTTCGACAAGTGCCACCGTCAGCACGCCACTGGCCGCTGCGCCGAAAAACAGAAACGGTGACGTGCGGTCCTGTACGACGAGGTAGGCCGAAACGATGCCGAATAGCAGAACATGCGAGATGGCATCTGAAACGATGGCGACCCGCCGCAATAACAAGAACACTCCTGGCACTGCACACGCCGCTCCGACACCAGCGAGGAGCAACACGAGTTCGGTGGTGGCAGTCATGGTTTCGTATCCGGCTGGAACCGGGAACGGAGTGACCAGAAGGAAATCCCTCCTGGTCACTCCGTTCCCGGTATCAACCTCACTTCTCCGGCAACACGCTCTTTTTGTCGGCCGTGGGAAAGTTCGCGGGGATTTTCTGCGTCACCTTGCCAGTGGCTGCCCACTCGGTGCCGCGCTGCAATGTCGCCGCGAACCCGACGCACTTCATCGCGTTTACGTCGTGACCCATCGGAGTGTGGAACACCCGCCCTTTGCCGTAGTCCACTGTCCAGATCATCGGTTCATGTGCGGCGGTGCCCTTTTTGTCGGCCGGCGGAATGGCAGTGGCCAGCACTTTCACCTTCTCGATTGGCCCCCGCATGTTGTCGTAGAGTTCGTCGTTGTTGTGCAGCCATTCTTTCGGCATGTCCTTCGTCACTGGGTGGTCGGCATCGCGAATGGTGACTGTGAAAGGCCCGGTGTAACGGTGGCCCGATCCCTGGTCTTTGCCTGCCTCGACGATCTCCTCCTTCCCACCATCATTGTACTTGAGCCGCTTGCCAAACTTAGCATCCCGCCAGCCCATGCCGATCATCTGATTGTACTCCTTCCAGCCACCGAACGCGTTGTTTGCAGCGTGGACAATGACCAACCCAACCTTGCCCTCCTTGAGCCGCCCATCGAGGGAATCGTTCAGTTCCTTGCTCCAGTTCTCGCCGTTGTAGTTGCTCACCACCACGTCGTACTGGCTCAGGTCCGGAGCGAACTTGGCCATCTCCTCTTTCTTGCCTCGGTCCGGCGAGGTGGCGACGGACACTTCGAAGAGGCCGGCGTCTTCGAGGTGCTTCTTCAGCACAGGAGTGGTAGCCTTCCAGTTGTGGTTGTTCTGGCCATCGATGATGACCACCTTGATCTTGTCAGCCGCCAGAGCCGAAGAAACGACGGCAATCGCGAGGGTGGGGAGCAGGAATCGCATGAGAGTTGCCAGTGGGGTGGGACAACGGAATTCTGACCAGGTGTGGCGTGAGCGTCAACGACTGGATACGCTGCAATCTCGTCCACCCACGTGGAGGAAAGGGTCATGATCGATAACGACAACATTGTGATGCTGGCCAGCGGGGAGACAGTTCAGGTGGAGTTGTGGCGGGTGGCGTTGGCCGAAGAGGGACTCGATGGGCGGGTCGTTGGCGGGGCACTCGACGCTGGGTTGGGCACCGCAATTCCTCACTCAGCCGAACTCTGGGTGCGACGGTGCGACGTCGAGCGTGCAACGGCAGTTCTGCGAGGGATGGGAATCGAGGGGCCATCAACGTGACGAGGGGCGTGATTCGCTGGGTGGCTCGACAAACCACCCGGCGAATCATGCCCCTTGGCTCAGCACAATTCACTTGGCTCAGTTGATCGCGTCCTTGAGCGACTTGACGGCGAATGCCTTCACCTTCTTGGAGGCCGGCTTGGCCTTGGTAACGTATTCCTTGCCCGTGGCCGGCATGATCTTCTTCTCTCCGCCCTTCACCGCGTCCACTTTCTTCACCTTCAGCTTGGCAATGCCGGGCAGGATGAACTCACCGTTCTTCTTCAGTTGCTCGCCCACCGTCGCCACGATCTTGTCGTACAGTTCCGACACCTCTTTCTTGGACTGGGCAGACCAGTCCTGGAGGTGGGCGATAAACGCCGACTTGGTCATCTTCTTCTTGCCACCTTTCGCAGCCGGCTTCGACGCTTTCGCCATGATGAGAACTCCATGATGTGAGCAAGGGGGGTCGTGGAACTGCTGGAATTCCAGCCTGGATCGACCTCCTCGCCGCAGTTTAAGTGTGACTATTCGTGATTTCTAGGGGAAATCGACGGTCGGGCGAGAAATCGCCACGATTTTCAGGCGATTCCGCGCGGCGCACTCGGCAGAGCCGCCACCACCGGGCGCCCGTCTGACCATGTCCGTTCTGATCATAACGATTGCATCGATGGCACTGTGGTCCGCCATCTGGCCGGCACGTTGCCCGCCCGTACACCGCACGTATCTTTCCCCGGTGCGGCTTCCCCCCAAAGAGTTCGAGCAATGTCTGATGCCTTCGGCCCAACCGACGCCCTCTGTGTGAACGCCATCCGTACCCTTTCAATGGATGCGGTCCAGCAGGCGAACTCCGGTCACCCTGGGGCGCCAATGGGTTTGGCGGCAGTGGCTTATGCACTGTTTAATCGGGCCATGACATATGACCCCTCGTCACCACTCTGGATGAACCGGGACCGCTTCGTACTGAGCAACGGCCACGCCTCCATGCTTCTTTACAGTGTCTTGCACCTGTGCGGGGT
>JALOQR010000148.1 GCA_025459365.1 Fimbriiglobus sp. | reverse complement strand
ACGATGGCGTTGCGGAACTGGTTGGCGATCTCGAACACTTCAAACATGGGATCGGTGGAAACCACCTCACGGATGAACGTTCCGGGGTCGATCACCTTGAACGCGTAGGTGCCAAACGCCCGCACCCGCACCGGGCCGAACTCCGGGTCCCGCATCAGCACCGGATTCATTGTCCCCCACTTCTGGTCAGTCCACTGGCGGGTGGAGACGAAGTACACCTCGCACTTGAACGGCGACTCGAACCCGTACTTCCATCCGAGAATCTTCGACAGGATCGGCATGTTGTTTGTGTCGAGGGTGTACATACCCGGCGTCTTTACGTCGGCAAGTTGCCCCTCCTTCACGAACGCCGCTGCCTGCCCCTCCCGGACAATCAACTTGGCCCCGTTCTTGATCTCGTTGTCCGAGCGGGGGAAGCGGTACGCCAGGATGTCGTTCTGGCTCGGCTCCATCCATTCGATGATGTCGATGAATTCGCGGGTGAGTTTGTCCCACAGACTCATGAGGGTGCCCTCGGGGAGAGGTGTACGGGGTGACCGAGGGGTATTGTCGCGAGCGGGGCAGGAGAAGGGCAACGGAAATCGGCGGGTCACTCCGGGGTCGGCCTCTTCCGCCGGCCGGTTACCCCGTGGCGGGCGAGCAGGTCGCGAGCCTCCTTCACCTTGGCGGCGTGGGCGGCCGCTCGGCTCTCGTGCCAGGCGACGGCGGCACGCAGCCGGTCGGCCGCCTCGGCGAACCGCGCCGTCGCGGCAGGAATGTCGGGCGGCTCTTCGGCCGGCGAGTCGTTGGGGATGACGCTCACCGTCCCCTCCCCTTCGAGCACCACCCGCTTGGCCTGGCTCACATCGTCCAGCCCATTCTGCCGCAGTTGGGCGGCCAGCTCGTCGTCGGTGATCTGCTCGCGGGCCATGTTCTGGCGGAGCGGTCGGCCATCTCGCACCAGTTCCACCGGCCGGGGTTCGAGCACCCGCCGCAGCCACGGCCAGCGGTGGCTCAGCCAGTCCAGGGCGAAATTGGTGACGAGCAGGGCGAGGACCGCCGCCAGCCCGTTCGGCACCGACTTGGTTTCGGCCGACAGTGACTGCGACACGCACTCTGACACCAGCACCACCAGCATGACGTCCGTCAGGCCAATCGACCCGCCCTGACGCCGCAGCACCACGCGAAAGAGTGCCAACACGCACAAGTAGACCAGCACCCCGCGGAGGAACGACTCGGCGAGCGAGCCGTCCGGTACGAACACTCCGCCCCAGTCCGGCCACCGGAAGCCGTCCATCCCTCGTTCCTCCGTGCGGAGCGGGAGCAGCCGGCGTGCCGGGGGGGTACAATAATCCGACCGCCCAGGAACCGGCCCATGACCGACGCCGACACCCACACCTCGCCGTCGCGGTGGCCACGAACACTCGCCTGGTTGGCCGTGATAGTGGCGATGAAGCTCACACTCACGTTCGCCATGCTGGTCGTCGTCCCGCGGTCGAAGAAGACGTTCGACGAATACGGGCTGATGCTTCCGTGGGCGACGAAGACGCTGATGCAGATCGACCGGATTTACACGCAGTACTGGTTCGTGCTGGTGCCGTTGAAGCTAGCGCTGATCGTCGGCGGGGTGATCGTCGGGCGGCACGCCTTCCGTACGCCGCGGCCGGGGAACGTGTTCGCGGCGGTGTGCCTGTTCGTGCTGGCGGGGTCGATGGCGGGCATCGCGGTCGGGCTGGTGATCCCGCAGATCAAACTGATGGAGGGGTTGTCAAAATGAACGAGTTGCACTCCCGCGTGGCCGAGGCGATGCGGTGCCACGCCGCCCCGGCGATGGACCTGAACCCGGCCGAGGTGGAGGTGGTGGCGGTGGAAGGGGGCATCGCGTCGGTACGGTTGGCCGGGGCGTGTGCGAGTTGCCCAGCGACGATTCCGATGCTGATCACCGGGCTGGAAAACGAACTGCGGAAGCACGTCCCCGAGGTGGACATCGTCGAGGCCGTGCCGTGAGCGGGTCGGACGGTTGCCCCACAGCCCCACCCGCCGGTTGCCCTGATGGGTGACTATGGCCAGCGGTCGTATACCAATTGGCTCCCGTTTGCCGTCGCCCAGAAGGTTCTCTCCCATGCTCGTCGTCATGCGGCCGAACGCCACCCCCACCGAAATCAATCGGGTGGTTGAGGCGATCAAGGCTCAGGGCCTCACTCCCCACCCACTGCCGGGCGCCACCCGCACCGCCGTCGGCATGACCGGCAATACCCTGGCCGTGGACAAGGGGCTCTTCGAGGTGCTGCCGGGCGTCGAGGAGGCGATTCGCGTCACCAAGCCATTCAAGCTCGCCAGCCGGGAGATGAAGACCGACGACACCGTGGTGAGGACGAAGTTCGGCGACATCGGGCCGGGCACATTCACCATCGTCGCCGGGCCGTGCTCGGTCGAGAACCTGGACGTGACCCTCCGCACAGCCGAATACCTGATGAGTCGCGGGGTTCGATGGCTGCGGGCCGGGGCGTTCAAACCCCGCACCAGCCCCTACAGCTTTCAGGGGATGGGCGTCGATGGGTTGAAAATCCTGGCCCAGGTACGGGAGAAGACTGGCATCGGCATCGTCACCGAGTTGATGGACACCGAGCACGCGGCGGCGGTGGAGGAGTACTCCGACGTCATCCAGATTGGCACGCGAAACATGCAGAACTTCAGCCTGCTCAAGCGAGTGGGGCAGTGCCGCAAGCCGGTGCTGCTGAAGCGGGGGATGAGTGCGACCCTGGAAGAGTGGCTGATGTCGGCCGAATACATCCTGGCCGGCGGCAACTACGACGTGATTCTGTGCGAGCGGGGAGTGCGGACGTTCAGCGACCACAGCCGGAACACGCTCGACCTGTCCGTTATCCCGCCGGCGAAGGTACTGACCCACCTGCCCATCGTGGTCGATCCGAGCCACGGCACCGGCAAGCGGGCGTATGTACCGGCGATGGCCCTGGCCGGCATGGCGGCGGGCGCCGACGGGGTGATGATCGAGATCCACCCCGACCCGGACAAGGCCCTGTCCGACAGCGCCCAGACCATCAGTTTCACCACGATGGACGGCATCCTCGACAAACTGAAGGCGATGGCCCCCGTCTTCGGGCGGACGCTGTAGCGGAGGACGCCATGCAGACCGCCGCCACGGTTCGCGCTGCCTGCCGCACCGGCCGCCATACCGGACCGACCCCCGGCCTCGCCGCCGGGTTCGTGCAGGCCAACCTCGTCATGCTGCCGAAGGATTGGGCGTTCGACTTCCTGCTGTTCTGCCAGCGGAACCCGAAGCCATGCCCGCTGCTCGACGTGACCGACGCCGGCGACCCGGAGCCGAAACACGCCGCACCCGGTGCCGACCTTAGGACCGACCTGCCGGCCTACCGGGTGTGGAAGAACGGGGAACTGGTGGCGGAGCCGACCGACGTACGAGACGTCTGGCGGGCGGATCTGGTGTCGTTCCTGATCGGGTGCTCGTTCACCTTCGAAGCGGCACTCATCGAGCGCGGCTTGCCCGTGCGGCACGTCGAGCAGAACCGCAACGTGCCAATGTACCGCACGAACCTCCCGTGCCGGCCGGCCGGTCGGTTCCGTGGCCCACTGGTCGTGAGCATGCGGCCGATGACGCCAGCCCAGGCCGTCGAGGCGACGCGGGTGTGCGATGGTTTCCCGCTCGCCCACGGGGCGCCCATCCACTTCGGCGACCCGACGGCCATCGGGATCCCCGACATTCACCGACCGGATTACGGTGAGGCAGTGGACGTGCGGGCAGGCGAGGTGCCAGTGTTCTGGGCGTGCGGGGTGACGCCGCAGGCGGCACTCGCCGAAGCGAGGCCGCCGTTCGCCATCACCCACAAGCCGGGCCACATGTTCCTGACCGAACTGCGGGACCATCAAATGAAGGGTTAACGAGGGTCAATCCCCAACTCGTCCGGCGACGGCAGTTCCCACGCCTCACCCAGCCGAATCCCCAGTTCCTCCGGACCCGGCAAGTTCACCCGCACCACTTCCGGCTCGCGGGGCCGTTCGACCGGCCGCGGGGCAGGAACGGGAGTTGGCCGGCGGACAGGGGCAGGACTCGCCACGACTTCCACCGATCGCGGCGACGGCGAGACGTAAACCGGTTGCGGGTAATCGAATCCGAACGACATCGGCGAACCGCCGATCGAAGGGGGGCACCCCTTCGGCGTTCACCCCGCCTCCGACCGCCCGGCGCCGAACGACAGCCAGGTGACCACGCCCAACCCGACGCACATCGTCAGCCCAATAATCGCTTTCAGACGTGAGTTCATGTCGCCACTCCGTGATGCGCCCGCGTGCCGGGCGGGGAGCTATACCCGACCAACGACCCCCGCGGAAGGCCAAGCCACGGCGTCACCGACTCCCGCTTGAATCGTTCAGCGATTTCCGTCATCATCCCAACCTCTCGACGCGCCCGCACAGGATTCGGCGATGGCCCAGGTGACCGGGCAGCGGATGCCCCTCCCCCTTCCCCGGCGCTGGATCGCCGACCTGCTCCACGCCGGCCGACGGGTGCCGACCGTCACCGTCGAGCGAGTGGTGAACGTCGCCCCGGTGGCCCTCGCCCGCAAGCTCTTCGAGCACCCACCGTCGTGGGTGCTGCTCTTCACCAAGGCGTATGCCGTCGTGGCCGCCCGCCGGCCAGAACTCCGCCGGGCGTATATGCCATTCCCCTGGCCGCACCTGTTTCAGGCCGATGAGAGCGTAGCGACGATGGCCGTCGAGCGGGAGTACGCCGGCGAGCCGGCGGTGTTCTTCGGCAGCATCCGCCACCCCGAACGGCAGTCCCTCCGCCAGTTGATGCACCACTTACACCGCTGGCGGACGCACCCGGTCGAGCACATCAGTTCGTTTCACCGCATGATCCGCTACAGCCGATACCCCCTGCCCCTTCGCCGGCTGGCGTGGTGGTATGCGGCGAACGTGTGTACCCGATGGCGGATGCGAGTGTTCGGCACGTTCGGCGTGAGCGTGACCGCCGGCGACGGAGCAACGGCCTTGAACCTGATTTCCCCACTGACGACGAGTGTGAACTACGGCCTGCTGACGCCCGACCACTCGCTGCCGGTGCGGGTCCACTTCGACCACCGGGTGATGGACGGTGCACCGGTCGCACGGGCGCTGGCCGAACTGGAGACGGTGATGAACACGAGCATCCTCGCCGAGTTGAAAGAACTGGCGGCAAGGGGGGGCGACCTCACCCCACTGTCCGAAGAGGAGGTGCGGGAGGCAGCCTGACCCCGGCGGGCCGGCGTCACACCTCGTCGAGAGGTTTCGTCGCGTCGCCGAACGTCTTGGGGCGGACGTCCACCTTATCCATGAGCGACAGAAACAGCCGGCAGAGTTGGCGGTCGGGCTTGCCGGAGTAATCGAGTACCCGTCCGCCGCGGAGCCGGCCGCCCGCCCCGCCGAGCACCACCACCGGCAACTGGTCGTTGTCGTGCTTGGCCCCGGCCATCATGCTCGAGCAGTGCATCAGGATTGTGTTGTCGAGCAAGGTCCGCGAACCCTCCTTGATCGCGTCGAGTTTCTTCGCCAGGTAAGCCAACTGCTCCATGAAGAACTGATTCACCTTCAGCCAGTCTTCGCCGTCGGAGTGCGAGAGTAGGTGGTGGATCATGTAGTCGATGCCGTGTCCTTTCTGCTCGACACTTGGCAGGTTGGGAAACCGCAGGGCACTGTGGTCGTTATTCAGCTTCAGAGTGGTGACGCGGGTGGCGTCGGTCTGAAAGCCGAGTACGAGGATATCGATCATCAGCCGCATGTGTTCGGCGATGTCCTGCGGCAGGCCGTCGGCCGGGCGGCGGACGTTCGGCTTGTCGAGGGTCGGCCGCCACCCCTGAAGTTGGCCGCGAGTACCGGCGTCGGCGATCCGTTTCTCCACGTCCCGCACACTCTCCAGGTATTCGTCAAGTTTGCGTTTGTCGTCGGCGCTCACTTTCCCGCGCAGGGTGGCGGCGTCGGCGAGCACGGCGTCGAGCACACTTTTGTCTTCCGGCGATGCTTCGTCCTTGAACAACCGATCGAAGGCAAGGGCCGGGTACAGTTCGAGCGGGGTCGGGGTTGTCGGCGAACTCCACGAAATGTGCGAGCTATACAGCATGCTGTAGTTTTTGTGGACCGACGGGTTCGACGCCTCGCACGCCAGCACCAGGCTCGGCACCTTGGTGCCCTTGCCGTGGGTCTGGGCGACGAGTTGGTCGAAGCTAGTGCCCGACTTGATTTCGCCCCCGCCGGCGATGGGGGCACCCGACAGCATGTTGCCCGTCTGCGAACTGTGGATATTCCCCTTGCGGGCCTCTTCGTGGTACAGCCCGCGGACGAACAGCATCTTGGAGCGGAAGTCGGCGAGCGGCTTCAGCACCCGCCCGAGTTCCATCTTCTCGCCCTCCCCCTTCGCCCACCACTCCTTCGAGTGGAAGCCGTTGCCAGAGAATGTGACGCACAGGCGGACGGGGGCGTCGGCGGCCGGCTTGTCGGCCCCCCACACCGGGCGAGATTCGAGCCACGGCAGGGCCATCGACACGCCGACCCCACGGAGGAAGGTGCGGCGGGAGAGGTGGTGACCGGTCACGAGAGATCCTCTGGGGAGAGCGTGGTGGGTCTACTTGGCGGGTTGTTCGACGTTCCGCCCGCGGATCTCGCGGAACTGGCGGCTGCGGACGATCGTATCGACCACGGCGGCGACCCCGCGGTCGTCGGCTTTCACGATCTCGTCGAGCAACGGTTGATCGGAGAGCAACACTCCGCGGCCGAGGGCATAGCCGAGCAACTTGCGGCCGAACTGCCGAAGGAAATCCTGTTTGCGGTGTTTGAGCAGGTAGCCCCGCAGGTCGGCGAGGCCGTCGAGGGCGGTGCCATCGGGCAGAGTGGTCTTGGTGTCCGCCGTGCGGCCACGGCCGATGGCGTCGAACCCTTCGAGGGCGAACCCATAGGGATCGATGCGTTTGTGGCAGCCGACGCAAGCAGCATCGCGGCTGTGCCGTTCGATCAACTGCCGTTCGGTCAGGCCACTCGGTGGTTCTTCGGGAAGCACCGGCACATCCTTCGGCGGCTTGGGGAGTTTGTCGCCGAGTATCACCTCACTCACCCAGGTGCCGCGGAGGATGGCACTTGTCCGCGACGCCCCCGACTGCCGGGCGAGGGGGGCAGCAAACCCAAGTACGCCCCCGCGGCCCTGCGTCTTCAGCCCATCGACCCGCTGCCAACCGGGGCCGGTCGCCTTCAACCCGTAGTGAGCGGCAAGCCGGTCGTTCACGAACGTGTGGTCGGCGTCGAGCAGGGTCAGCGGGCGGCGGTTGTTCTGGAACAGGTCAACAAAGAACCGCGTCACCTCCTCCTGCATGTCGCCCCGCACGGTGGCGAAGGTGGGAAAGTGCCGCTCGCTCTTCTCGTTCAACTCGGCCACGTCGCGGACGTGCAGCCACTGGCAGCCGAACTCGGTGGCCAGCCGGCGGACGCGGTCGTCCAGGAGCATGCGGCGGGCCTGGGCTGCGAGCACATCGGGGTCCCGCAGTTTGCCGGCGGCGGCCAGCGCCCGCAGTTCGTCGTCCGGGAGCGACGCCCACAAGAAGTAGCTCAGCCGGGCGGCCAACTCCCAGTCGCTCACCGGCGCTGTGCGGTCGGGTTGCACCTCCCCGCGGTACAGAAACGCCGGCGACGTAAGCACACGAACGAGCATGAGCCGCGGGCCGAACTGGTTCAGTTCGCCCACTTCCTTCTCGGTGAGCGGCCGCCGCCACGCCTTTGCTGCCAGGTCGATCACCGCTCGTTTCTGCACCGCCTCCGCCTGCTTCTGTTGCTTCTTGAAGTCCTCGGCTGCTTTGAGAATCGGATCGCGGAGGGGGTCGAACTCCTTGACCAGATCGGGGCGATCTTGCGTGGCGAACTGGCGGATCTGCTCGAACGCGTCCACCTGCTTGAGTGGCGCTTCGCTGACAAACAGCAACTCGGCCCACAAGCGGTCGAGTTCACGGGTCTCGGCGTCGGTCAGGATGAGCCGCCGCAGGTGGTCGTCTTCGCGGTGGAACAGGGTGAGCGTGACCACCTCGTCCACCGGCACGATGCGGGTGTAACAGAGGGCGATCGGGAACAGGCGGCGGAATTCGTCGAAGGCCGTTTCGAGCCGCCGGCGGGCGGGGCTTCCGTCGCCGACGACGATCGGCAGTCCGGGCATGGCGGCGGTGAGCGGGGAGGTTGGTTTCTGTGTGAGCACCTGAGGCTGAACGCTCCCCTCGCCGGCCGCCTCCAACCGGGCCGACACGACGAACTCGGCCCCCTTCGCGAGTGCCGCCGGGATCTTCAACTCCAACGTGCCCGGTGCCCGATGCTGGAGCGTATGACTTGCCCCGCCGGGGTTGAACGACCGCACCGCCGCTGCCAGCAGGGGGTGGTGCAGCGGGAAGTCGTTCTTCAGGTGTTCGCGGACCTTCGCCGCCCGTTCGGGCGACGGCTTCCGCTGCCAGTCGGCCACCGCCGGCGGGAGTTGCGGCCCCTGCCCCGCGGCGGCCGGCTGACTGAGGAAGTGCCACGGGCCGTGCGGGTTACTCTTGAGGATGTTGCCAGACACATCCTTCGCCAGATCCCACGTTTTCTTGCCGTCGCTGAGCGTGAGGTTGACGGCGGTGAGGTCGCAACTGTGGTTCCCGTCCCGCGGGCCGATGACGAGTGCGACGACGTGCCCCGCCTCGACGCGGACGTTCCCGAACGGCCCCACCTTCACCGCCTTCGCCCCCTGAGCCACCCCGGACGCCAGCCGTTCGGTGGTGGCGCCGCGGCGGACCTCCACCGTCCACGTCACCCCGTTGCCACACTCCGGGTGGGCGTGCTTCACCTCGCCGGCGATGGTCAGGGAGTCGGTCGCCGTCGGGCACTTCCACGCGATGATCGACGCCCGATCTGGGGCTGGGTGTGTGGCCACGCTGTGCGGCTCCATCACTCCGGGAATCCGCACGCGAGCATCCGACGAATTGGCCAGCACGCTCAAGTCGCGGTCGCCCACCCACCCCTGGATGAACGCGTAGTCCGGGGTCCGTTCCAGTTTCTTGGAGAGAAGAGGCTCCAATTGAGTCGGGCCGAAGCCGAGGTACTCCCGCCACGCGGCGACCAACTTCGGGTCGGCGTCGGCCTTCCCACCGGTTACCGCCGTCAGGCACGCCTCGGTGGTCGCCACGATCCTTGCCCGCTCGGCTTCCAAGTGCTTTACCAGCTTCGGCAATTCACCGACGAGCAGATCGGGCCGGCCCTTCGCCACCAGCCGCGGGTTCTCCCACACCACCACGTCGCCGGCGTCGCCGTCGCCGGTGGTGCCGGTCGTGAGGTACAGGGTGTGATCACGGTCGCCGTCCAGCTTGACGCGGAACTCCTGCTGCGAAACAAGCGGTGTCGCCGGTTCCTGCCAGCCCTTCGGCCCGCCCTGACGGCCGATGTGCCCGACGTTCGAGAACTTCCACAGGGCTTTCTGCCAGCCGTCCACATCGGCGGCGGTCAGTTGCTTGGTGGCGAACTTCGCCCGCAGTGGGTCGAGCAGCGGGGACGGCCCGCCGGCGGTGAGCGCCCCGCGGAGGGCGTCGAGGTACTTCGGGCTGAGGCCGTCGGCGGGGCTGCGGCCCTGAAGGGCGTCGAGGTACCGGCCCAGCGGCAGCCGACCGCCACCGGTGCCGGTATCGAGCGGGACGCCCTGTTGCACGGTCACCGATCCCTGGCCGGCGGCGGTGTGCCGGGCGTAGAAGCCGCGAATCCGGGCCAGGGACTCGGCGGTCCAGTCTTGCCGCGACTGGCTCGGTGAGAAGCGGACGCCGTCCGGTAGGAACACCGCATGACGGGAGATCTCCTTGGCCGCGTCGAGGTACTTTTGCAGAAGGCCGGGCGACATCACCAGCGCCGCCCCGGTGTTGGTGAACCCCTCGCCGGCGGCACCATCGATCGGGAACTCGCGGGCCGGATCGAGCGTCGGCACCCCGGTCAGGTCGCGGACGGTGTACGTGTACTCGTGGTTAGAAAGCCGCCGGAGCACCACCGGGCCGGGGTCCCCGGCGTTCGCCAGTGCCACCTCGTTCAGCGTCCGTCGCACCCACCCGGTCAGTTGTTCTTTCTGCTCGACCGAAAGTTGCTTGGCCGCCTTCGGCGGCATCTCCCCGGTTGCCAGTTGGTCGAGCACGTGCTCCCATACAGCAGTGTCGCGTTTCACCGCGGCCACTGTGGCGAATCGTTCGAGGTCGAGATCGCCCTTCTGGGCTTTGGTGGAGTGGCAGGTGATGCAGTAATCGCGGAGGAGGGGAAGGATGCTTTTCTGGAAGACGGCCTCGCCGTCTGGCGATTTCTCCTGAGCAGAGGCCGGCGCAGCGACCGGAGGGCCGACCCATGCGGCCACGGCGAAGAGGCCGAGCGCGAACACTGCTACGATGATCTGCAATCGACCTGACATGTCGGACTCCCGACCGGGTGCGGGT
>JALOQR010000147.1 GCA_025459365.1 Fimbriiglobus sp. | reverse complement strand
CGACACCCCCCTCTCTGCCACACTGCCACCTGCCACACACATACCCCCCCCTCGGCCACCACCACCCGAACGATGGCCGAAATCCGCCCCATTCTCCACTCGGCCACCCGGTTACGATCACCGACCCTTGTCGAGTGAATCGACGCAAAGCTATTAATGATAGTGCTTTACAGAAATCGAGTCCAGGTCTGTATCACCATTTCGACTGTGGCCGATCTCCCCACCCGTGGTGTTTCGCAAGCCCTCACGCCGGTGACTGACACGAGAGGCACCCCTCGCAGGTCCGCTTGACACCTCCCGTCGTTTTGGCCACGATCGCCACAAAAGGGATGGTCAATCCTGGATATGTCACTAATGTTTGTGATGTTTGATCCCACGGAATCGCGGTACGGATGATCCGCAAGCTGCTGGCCTTGATGATCGCGGGGTGGCTGCTGTTCGCGGCGGTGTGGGTGGTCGCGTCTGGGTTCACCCGCAACGAGGTGATGCTGAACGCCGCTTGCGACCCCACCCGCGAACTGTGGCGCGACCTGAACGCGACCTTCATCGCCGACCACGAACGGACGACTGGCATCAAGCTCGCCATTCGTCAGTCGCATGGTGGGTCGGGCAGTCAGGCTCGTGCTGTCATCGACGGTCTCCCGGCCGATGTGGTCACCCTCGCTCTGTTCACCGACACCGACCAACTCCGCAAGGCCGGGCTGATCGAACCCGGCTGGGAAGGCGACCTCCCCAATCGCTCGCTGCCGTACACCTCGACCATCGTGTTCGTGGTGCGAAAGGGAAATCCGAAAGGTGTCCGCGACTGGCCCGACCTGCTGAAAGACGGCGTGAGCGTCATCACTCCGAACCCGAAAACCAGTGGCAACGGCAAGTGGAGTTTCCTGGCCCTGTGGGGGTCGGTGATGTGGCGGGGTGGCACGGAGGCCGAGGCGGAGCGGTACGTCGGCGAGGTGTTCCGCCGGGTGCCGGTACTCGACCCCTCGGCCCGCGGGGCGACCCTCACCTTCGCCCAGAAGGGGATCGGCGACGTGCATCTCACCTGGGAGAACGAGGCTCATCTCGAAGTGCAGGAAGCCAACGGCGAACTCGAAATCGTCTACCCGCCGATCAGTGTGCGGGCCGAGCCGCATGTGGCAGTGGTCGATCAAGTCGTGGACCGCAAGGGAACGCGGGCGGAGGCCGAAGCGTACCTGCAGTTCCTGTTCACCGAACCAGCTCAGGAGGTGATCGCCCACCATTATCACCGGCCGACCAATCCGGCGGTGCTGGAGCGATGGAAGCACCAGTTCCCGGACCTGCGGATGGAAGCGGCAACCACCCTGGTGCCGAGCGGGCGGTGGGACGATGTGCAGAAGCGGTTCTTTGCCGAGGGTGCGATGTTCGATCGCCTGCCGCTGTCGGGGGGGAATCGATGAGGCTCTCCCCGCGGGGTCGGGTGCTGCCGGGGTTCGGCCTCGGGTTGGGCATCAGCCTGCTCTATCTATCGCTTCTGGTGCTGCTGCCGCTAGCCGCGTGTGTGTTGAAGGCGGCCGAACTGAGCGGGTCGGAGTTTGCCGCGGCCGTGTGGAACCCGCGGGCGGTCGCCGCGTACCAACTCACGTTCGCCGCTTCGCTGCAGGCCGCCCTCATCAACGTCCCACTCGGCCTGATCGTGGCGTGGACGCTCGTGCGCTACGAGTTCCCCGGCAAGCGGTTGCTCGACGCCCTGGTGGATGTGCCGTTCGCCCTGCCCACCGCCGTCGCTGGCCTGGTGTATGGCAGCCTGTACGTGAAGACTGGCTGGCTCGGCCAGTTCCTCTGCCCGCTCGGCTTCGAGGGAGCTTTCAGCCGTACCGGGATCGTGCTCGTGCTGGTGTTCACCGGCTTTCCGTTCGTTGTGCGGACGGTGCAACCAGTACTGGAAGACATGGACGCCGAACTGGAGCAGGCCGCCTCCACCCTCGGTGCCTCGAAGTGGCAGACGTTCCGCCGCGTACTGCTGCCGATGCTCGTTCCGCCGACGCTGACCGGCTTCACCCTCGCGTTCGCACGGGCCATCGGTGAGTATGGGTCGGTGATCTTCGTGAGTAGCAACATCCGCGGGCAGACGGAAATCGCCCCGGTACTCATCGTCTCCCGGCTCGAAGAGTTCGCATACAAGGAAGCCGCAGCAGTGGCGGTGCTGTTGCTGGGCGTGTCGTTCCTTCTGCTCGGAGTGGTGAACCTGCTTGAACGCTGGACGCAGCCGGGGTCGGCCCCACGGTTCGTGCGGTGGCCGCTGGCGAAGGTCGGGCATGGCCTGGAGGCGGCGTCGGCGTGGCTGGCAGGGCAGGGCGGGGTGAAGTGGCTCCGGACTCTCCTCACGCCCGTGGGTGGGTTCGTGCTGCGGAACCTTCAGCAGTTGATGGTGGGTGCCACGTCGCTGGTGCTGGGGGTACTGGTGGCGATTCCGCTGGCCAACGTGTTTGCCCAGGCGTTCAGTAAGGGGCCGTGGAAGTACATCGAGTTCCTGGTGACCGACCCCGACACCCGGCACGCCATGTTCCTGACCGCCATCGTCGCCCCGCTGGCGGTCGCCCTGAACACCGTGTTCGGCGTGGCCGCCGCGTACACCGTCGCCCGTTTCCGCTTCCCCGGCCGAACCTTGCTCACCACGCTCATCGACCTGCCGTTTAGCGTGTCGCCGGTGGTCGCCGGGCTGGTGTTGGTGCTGGTGTTCGGTGGGCAGTCGCCGGTGGGAAGCTGGCTGAAGGAACACGGGTTTCAGGTCATCTTCGCCCCGCCGGGTTTGGTGTTGGCGACGGCGTTCGTCACGTTCCCGTTCGTCGCCCGTGAGTTGCTACCAGTGCTCGAAGCCACGGGGCCGGATGAGGAACTGGCGGCCCGAAGCCTGGGGGCGAACGGCTGGCAGATGTTTTGCCGAGTGACACTGCCGAACATCAAGTGGGGGCTGCTCTACGGAGTGATCCTGTGCAATGCCCGGGCGATGGGCGAGTTCGGGGCGATTTATGTGGTGAGTGGCCGCATCAGCGGGCAGACCGACACCATGCCGCTTCGGGTGGAGAAGCTGTTTCAGGAGTACAACCAGCCAGCGGCGTTCGCCGTCGCCAGTGTGCTGACACTGCTGGCTCTGGTGACGCTTGGGGCGAAGGCGGCACTGGAGAGAAAGGTCCACGCCGAACGTGGGGCTGGGACTCACTCCGAAGGGATGTGAGTAGAGATCCAGGGCGTTGCCCTGGCTGATTACTGCCAGGCCTTCGGCCTGGAGAGGCCGCATGAGCATCACCGTCTCGAACGTCACCAAGAAGTTTGGCAAATTCACCGCCCTCGATCGGGTGTCGGTGGAGGTGCCGGAGGGGGCACTGCTCGCCCTGCTCGGGCCGAGTGGCAGCGGCAAGACCACACTCCTCCGCGTCATCGCGGGCCTGGAGCAACCCGACGCTGGCACCGTCCGCCACTCCGACGCCGATGTCACCCAGCAGGCGGTGAAGGATCGCAACTTCGGGTTCGTGTTTCAGCACTATGCCCTGTTCAAGCACATGACCGTGTTCGAAAACGTGGCCTTCGGGTTACGGGTACGGCACTGGCCGAACAAGCAGGTGACCGAGCGGGTTCATGAGTTGCTCCAGCTCGTGCGGCTGGAAAACATGGGCGAACGCTACCCCGCTCAGCTCAGCGGCGGGCAGCGGCAGCGGATCGCCCTCGCCCGTGCCCTGGCTCCACGCCCCGAGGTGCTACTGCTCGACGAACCGTTTGGGGCGCTGGATGCAAGAGTCCGCACCGAACTCCGCCAGTGGCTCCGCCGGCTGCACAATGAAGTGCCGGTGACGACCATCTTCGTCACGCATGATCAGGAAGAAGCCTTCGAGGTCGCCGACCGGGTGGTGGTGATGAACGGTGGCCGGATCGAACAAGACGGTACGCCAGACGATGTTTTCGAGCACCCGGCGAACGAATTTGTGATGGACTTTCTGGGGCAGGTCAACGTGTTTCACGGGCGAGTCCACGACGGTGTAGCCCATGTCGGCGGATTGGAGTTCGACGTGCCCGGCTCGCGGGTCAGCGGTGAAACGAAGGTGTTTGTCCGCCCGCACGAACTCGATTTGCAGCGTTACCAGAACGGTGTGCCGAGTATGGCGGCGGTGGTGCGGCATGTGACGCCGGCGGGGTCGGTCACGCGGGTACTGGTGTGCGTGGCCGACACCGGCATGGAACTGACCGTGGAGTTATCCCCCGATCGCTCGGCCGAACTCAAGTTGAAGAAGGGCGATGCCGTGTTCGTCGCTCTGCGCAAGGTTCGCGTGTTCGAGCCGGATTACACCATTTGATCGGTTCGGCTCACTTCCTGGGTGCAAAGAGCACCTCGCCGGCAATCCGCGTGGGCGGGTCGTGTCAAGCAGGCCGCCTCACTTTCGGCGGAGTCTCGTGGCCCGGTCGGGGTGATGGCGGGGAATGCGGGCAATCTTGAGATTCACTTTGTTGAAACGTCGGCGACGGAACCCTACTGGAAGAGGCCGACGGCGGTTTTGAGTCCGCGTTGACCCATTTCGCCCGCCCCGGTATCGTCCCGCCCGACGGCGCACGGATCGCGCCCCGACTCGTACCCGGACGGCATGGATGGCGTCCCCGGTTCGTACATGGTTGGTTCGCACCGGCGTCGCCGCGGTTATTCTCGGCGTTGCTGTCGGCGGGTATCTTGCTGCCACCTGGGTTACCCCGGAACGGGTGCGGGAGTTGGTGCTGGCCCACCTCCAGACCCGGTTTGGCGATGATGTCGAGATCCAGCTCGGGTCGGCCCGGATGCGCCTGCTCGGTGGCCTGAGCGTCAGCGATTTGCAACTCACTCGCAAGGGCGACCCCGAACCGTTCCTCTCGGTCCCCCACGTCGTGATTTTGCCGGACAAGCAGAAACTCAACGCTGGTGTGCTTCAAGTCCGCAAGATCGAGTTGACCAACCCGACGGTGCGGATCGCTCGCTTGGCGGATGGGACCTGGGACATCGCACACCATCAGAAACCACATGGTGGGGGAGAGCCACTGCCGACGTTGGTCGTCCACGGGGGTATGGTCGTCGTGACCGACCTCCGGGAGGGCGGATTTCCACGAGCCGCCGTGCGAAACATCAACCTCACGGCGGTCAACGACCCCCCCGAGATTGTGAAACTGGAAGGAGTGGGGGAGCTACTGGCCGCCGATGCGCTGTCGAGCGACGGGACGGTGCCCGAAGGAGTATTCCGACTGGGTGTGCGAGTGGGGATGCGGGTGAACCGTCCGGCGGATCATGTGTCGGTTCACGTGGAGACGGACGAACTGACCGTCGGGCCGGACCATGCGGTCTTGTTGGCGGCGTTCAACCCAGAGGCCGCCGAGACCGCCGAGCGGTTCGGTGGCATGGTGAGCCTCACTGCCGACCTGAGTACCAATCCCGAACCCGGCCTGCCACCGAAATACGATCTGCGGGTGAAGGTACGGGACGGGCGGTTGGAACATCCGGCGGTGCCGTGGCCGCTGTCGCAGTTGGCCGGCACGGTGCGGTTGTGTGATGGCCGGGTGACGGTGGAAAAGTTGACCGGTAAGCTGGGCACGGCCACTGCCGAACTCAGCGGTGAATCGAAGCCCGATCTGCTCTGCCCGGCGAAGGGGGGCGGGCCGGCTGAGGTGCCCGGTGCGGTGCGGTGCGGCCCGCGGTGGCCGCAGGTACTGCTGGCCCACCGCCTGCTGGTGCCGCCGACCGAAGAGCCAGAGTGCGACCCGATGAAGGCCGCCGAGGGGAAACTCGAACGATTCGAGCTGAAGGTGTTCTCCCTCGACTTGGGCAACGAGATGTTCGCCCGGCTCAACCCAGACACGCAGTTCATCCGCCGGTCGTTCCGCCCGACCGGGATGGTTGATGTGGCCGTGCGGTTTCGCCGTGCCGATGGCGGCTGGCGGCGGGAGGTCGATATCCTGCCGAAGGGGTTGAGCATCGAGTACGAGCACTTCCGTTACCCCATCACCGGTGTGTACGGCAGCTTGAAAAAGGTGAACGCGAGCGATGGCACCGATGAGTTTCAGGTGAAGCTGACCGCCTCCGTGGGCGACCGGCTCATCGGTATGGATGGGCGGGTGGCCGGTGGTGTCCGCGACCCACTGGTGGATCTCACCATCGCCGGCAAGGGCCTATTGATCGACGAGAAGTTCCTGGCCGCTCTGCCAGGCAAGTATGGGGAGATCCTCTCGAAGGTGGGGGCCAACGCTCGCGGGGATGTGACCGTCACCCTCTTTCAGGAGAAGGACGTCAATCTGTGGCGGAACACGTTCAAGGCAACGCTGTTCGACGGCACCGTGCGGTATCCTCTGTTCCCGTACACCCTTCGGCAGGTGCGAGGCACGGTGGAGGTGAAGAACTATCTGTGCGATCCGACCCGCCCGACCCGCCCTGGCGAACCGCTCGCCCCACTTCCCGACCGCGACACGGTCACACTCGCTGATTTCAAGGCTGTTCACGATGGCGGACGCCTGTGGATGAGCGGGGAAAGTAAGGCTCATCCTGGCTCGCCCGACCGCCGGCTGACGGTGAACGTGCAGGGGGAGAACTGCCCGATCGACGGCGAGTTAATCGCTGGCCTAAGGGCCATGAAAATGGATGTGCTGGCAGGCGAGATGGGGCTGAGTGGGGAAATGACGTTCGGCTCGGATATCGAAATCATCGAGCGGGCGAAGCCGAAACCCACCGCGAACCAGACTGCCGCCGAGGTGCCCGATCCGCCGTTCGACCTGGATAAGGATCTGAAGGTGGCCGTCAACTTCCGCGGTCCATCCATTCGCCCGGCGGCCTTTCCGTACGACTTGCACGACCTGGCCGGAATCCTCCGGTACCAGAACGGCAAGATGGAACTGGAGAACTTCTCGGCCCGCCACAAGGGAAGCACCCTGAAACTGGCGGCAGCCGATGTGCGCATCAGCCCGAGCGGGCGGGTGTGGGCCAACTTGGGAGGCATTTCCGCCGCCCCGCTGTTGGTCGATGCCCAGTTGCTCAAGGCATTACCCGAGGGGGTGCGGGCTGAACTGGAGAAGGTCAACCTCCGCGGCCCGGCCGAATTGCTTGTCAAGCATCTCGTGCTGAGCGTTCCTGGCAAAGGCGGCAAACGGTCGCCGGAGCCAATCCAACTGGCGAGCTACCGTGGCGATGCGATCACCGGCGAACCGGGTGTCGATCGCTGGAAGGCGTCGGGCGATTCGTCGTCGTTCATCGTCCGCCTGCCGATGCTCGCCGAGCGAAAGCTCCCGCCATCGCGGCCGACCATCACCGCCGCCGCCGGCTTGCTCCCATTCACCCTCCCCTGGCATCCAACGTCGGACAAAGTCTTCCCGCCCGCGTCCGCCGACCTGCCCGCCGCCGTCGTCTACTGGAATGCCAGCCTCAAGATGAATGGGGCCGCGCTTGACCTCGGGGCGGCGTGCGACGATGTGTATGGGGCGGTGGCGAGCGAGGGACGATACGACGGCACCGGGCAGGTGAACGTCGTCGGGAATGCCTGGTTCGACCGCGCGACGGTGGCCAAACAGCCGGTGGCGAACGTCAAGGCGTCGTACCGGGTGGTGCCAGCACAACCAGACCCGAAACGACCCGACCGTCTGTTGCCGCCGGCCCTCGTCGTCCGCGACATCGAGGCGGCAGTGTTCGGCGGCAGCGTCGGCGGACAGGCCCGCGTCGAATTGAACGACCGCGGGCGATTCCAACTCTGGATGAACGCCACCGGGGTGAAGTTGGAAGACCTGGCTCGACACCACAAGCTCGGATCGGGCGAGTTGAAGGGGGACGCCCAGGGGACAGTGCTGCTGGAGACCGTACCCGACCCGAAGACCGGGAAGATGGTGCTGAGCGGCACCGGGCAGGTCGATGTGCCGCAAGGCCGGCTCTACAACTTGCCGGTGCTTCTCGAACTGGTGAAGGTGCTGAAAGGGCAGACCCCGGACGGGGTGGCCTTTGAAGAGGCCCATGCCACCTTCGACTTGAAAGGCGACCGCATCAAGGTGACCCAACTCGACTTGCTCGGATCGGCCGTCAGCCTGGGTGGAAGCGGGGAGATGGATTTCACCGGCAAAGATGTGCGGTTCGAGTTCTACACCATTTGGTCGCAGACGCTGCGGCGTTGGCTCACCACTCCATTCGGCGACGTGACCGGCCTGCTCAGCGGCGGGCTGTTCAAGATCGAACTGACGCGGGTGAATGGCGAACTGGTGCCGAAAGCACACATGCTGCCGGCCGTGACCGACCCGGTGCGGGCGATGGCCGAGCGGTGGCGGAACCGCCTCGGGCGTGACACCCCGTCTCCTACCGTCCGCGGGGCGTCGCGGTGAGGCCGAGGGACGCCCGTCGCCCGCCGACCGGATAAACTGATCTCCCCGCCTTCTTCCCGGAGATCGGCCCGTGCCCATCCGACTTGGCACCCTCACACTCCTGTTCCTCGCCGCGACCGCCTTCGCCGGCACCTCCAACAGTTTGCTCGACGTTCACCCGGACGGCAGCAAACTGGCCGTTGCCAACACCGACAGTGGCACCGTCACCGTCATCGACCTCAAGGCCCGCAAGAAGCTGGCCGAGTTCCCCTGCGGCGATCACCCGGAGGGTGTCACCTGGGCCGGCGGGTCGAACACGATTCTGGCAACGGTATGGGGCGACGACCGCGTCATTTTCTACGACGCCGACAAGGGCCACCAGTTCACACTGAAGGTGGACGACGAACCTTACGGCATCGTGTCCACGGCCGATGGCAAGTTCGCCTACGTGACCCACGACTATCCCGGCACGGTCTCGGAGATCGACGTGGTCGCCCGCAAGGTCGTCCGCACCTTCCCTGTCGGCAAGTTCGCACGCGGCCTTGCTCTGAGCCGCGACGAGAAGACCCTGTACGTCACCGAGTTCTTTACTGCCACGCTCGTGGCCGTGGATCGAGCGACGGGGAAGGTGACCGACACCTGGCCGGGGTACGACTCGGACAACTTGGCCCGGCAGGTGACGCTGCACCCGACGCGGCCGAAGGCGTACATCACGCACATCCGCAGCCGGATCACCGCGTTCGATGCCGCCGGGTCGATCTTCCCGCAGATCACCATGTGCGATCTGTGGGAGAAGCCGAAGGAGGAGAAACGGCGGCGAAGCATCGCCCTGGACACCTTCAACGGGGTGCGGGTGCCGACCAACTCGTGGGAGACGGCCCTCAGCCCGGACGGCAAGCTGGCGTACACGGTGTACTCCGGCACGAACGAAATGAACCTGAGCGAGGTGGTGGACGACGACTACCGCGAGCTGAAGCGGAAGGGCGGGCTGATCCCGGTCGGCAAACATCCGCGAGCCGTGCGGACCAGCCCGACCGGGCACGAAGTGTACATCTACAACACCCTCGACTTCGAGGTGACGGTGTACGACGCGAACATGAAACGGCTCGACGGGGTGAAGGTGTGCGACCCGCCTCACACCGCCGAATGGCGGCGGGGGAAGGAACTATTTCAGACGGCCCTGCCGCCGATGGGCGGCGGGCGGACGATCGGATGGGTGGCGTGCAGCAGTTGCCACCCGGACGGCGTGACCGACGGCCGCACCTGGCAGAACCCCGAGGGGAACCGGAAGACGCCGAACCTCTTCGGGCTAGCCCACACTCACCCGCTCCACTGGTCGGCCGACCGGGATGAGTCGCAGGACTTCGAGTACACCATCCGCGGGGTGCTCATGCGGGGCCGCGGGCTGGCGACCGACCGGCTCAAGCAGGGGAAGGAGTTCGAGCCGGTGGCCCTGGATCAGAAGTGCGCCGGGCTGAGCAAAGACCTCGACGCGATGGCGGTGTACACCAACTCGTTCCCAGTGCGGTTGTCGCCGCATGCCGCCGGGCCGGGCAAGCTCACGGCTGAAGCCGAGCGGGGGAAGAAGCTGTTCGAGAGTGCCGCTACCAAGTGCGCCACCTGCCACACCGGGCCGTACTACACCGACAGCTCGCTCAAGGCCAAGCCGTTCAACCGGCACGACGTGGGCACCGGCGGGGACGCCCGCGAGAAGATGGGCCCGAAGTACGACACGCCGACGCTCCTCGGGGTGTATCGCATGCCGAACTTCCTACACGACGGCCGGGCGAAGACGCTGCACGAGGTGTTCACGACGTTCAACCAGGGCGACAAACACGGCGCTACGAGCCACCTGAAGCCGGCCGAGGTGGACGACCTCGTGGCGTTCGTCAAGAGCCTGCCGTACGAGGTGCCGCCGGAAGAGACGCCGAACACCGTCCCGCACTTCACGAAGGGAATGCGATACCCGCGACCTGAAGACAAGAAGTGATCGGTGTGTCGTCGCCGGCCTCCGCAAGGCCGGCGACGGCAACTCGCCGACCGACTCAGCCACTCGAATCGTTTCCCTCGCTTGGCGGCGGATTGCGGTGATGCATTTGCCAGGCCGCGAACATGCATCCACCCAACCACCCAGCCAGAAACCCTACCCCGAGCGGGGCCGCATAGTACAGCGGTTCACGCCACG
>JALOQR010000448.1 GCA_025459365.1 Fimbriiglobus sp. | reverse complement strand
ATCTCGCCGGCGGTCAGGTACTTCATCTCCTTCCCGTCGCCGGCGGTGTCCACTAGCAAGCCGACTGCTCGGTGCCGCACCAGGTCGTCGGCGGTGCCGCGAGTCTACGACGCGGCGTGGGAAGCGGCGACGCTGGAGCGGGTGGAGGCGGCGTGGTCCGCCACCGGCCCCGCCCTGCTGGATGCTTTCGTTCCAGGCGCGGAACCGTTTCATGGCGTCGGCGTTGTCTGGGGCGGCTTCGACTGCTGCCGCGTAGGCGTCGATCATCTGCTTGAGCCAGGGTAGTTGGGCGGCGGCGGAGGTGCCGGCCACGCACTTCTCCAGGATCTTCGCCCGTTCCAGGTGATATCGGGGCATGTCGGCGGGGTCTTTTGGTGGCGACACCTTCCCGAGTTCGGCCACCACCTCGCGGATCGACTCGGGGATGTCGGTCGCTCCGCCGGCGTCTGCGATCTCGTCGGCCCCGCCGGTCAGCCCAGCGGTCGGCCCATCGATGATCTCGCCGGCGGTCAGGTACTTCATCTCCTTCCCGTCGCCGGCGGTGTCCACTAGCAAGCCGACTGCTCGGTGCCGCACCAGGTCGTCGGCGGTGCCGAGCGTGTCGCGGGCGGTAGTGTGTGGAGCGTCCATCTCAACGTGGACTAGCTTACCCTTGGCCGCCACTTTCAGATCGGCGGTCACCTTGGCCAGCTTGGCTTCGGCCCCGGCCAGCTTCTTTAGTAGCTTGCCCTCTTCGGCCGCCGGCAGGCCGAGTGCCTTGATCTCCTTTTCGGTGGCGAGCACGGCCCGCAGACGAGCGGGATCTTTGCCCGCCACAGCCGCGAACACTTCTTGAGCTGTCTCTTCGGCCGCGATGCTCACCCACTGATCAACGGAACCGTCTTCGTTTGCGTCGATGCCTTGCTTGCCGCCGTTTGGCCCGAGCCAGCGGAAAGTGTCCGGTTTGCCGTTCCCGTTGGTGTCCAACTCGCGGAACGCCTCCACTCCGTCGACGTAGTACGACAGGATGTTCCAGCGGTCGCCGCCGGTGGTGTCGATGAACTGGCGAAGCTTACGGCCGCCCGCATCGGTGACGATCACCCCTCTCGGTTTCACTCCGTCCTTACCCGCCTCCCACTGACGCACGTCGACTTTCACGTTCGCCATCTCGGCGGCGGTGGGTGTGGCCACGTTGACACCGGCCACAGCGGGGGTGCGAGCGAGGACTATTTCCGCCTTCGGGGCCTGTGCCACGGCCGTGCCACCCAGGCCGACTGCCGCTGCCGCCATCGCCCACAACTTCCGGGACAAATGTGAGGTCGCCATCCGTAGCCTCCTGGGATGTGGGCCGACTCCTTCGGCCCGCCAATGGTACGCTTCGGATACATCGGCTGCGGAGGGGGCGGGGGTTGAGAGAAGTGCGGCGGTCGGGTTGGACCCGCTCACCCCTCCAACTCCGCGACGAACTTGCCAAAGTCGCCGTTCACCGGGAAGTCTCCCTTGCCGCCGACCGTCCATTGCGGCTTGGCGAAGTTGTCCGGGGCCACGACCACTTTCACCGATTCACCGTTAGGGAGGTCGAAGTACACGAAGTAGCCCGCCTTCCACCCCGCAGAAATGTTGCTCGTCGGGCGCTTGTGATAATCCGGGAAGAACGCTTCCAGCGCGGCCACTTTCTTGGCGTCGAACACCAGATGCGTTGTCGTCACTCCTTTGTTGCCAACCACTACGATTGTCGCCGACCCAGCTTTCGTCTCGCCCTTCTTCGCCTCGCACCCGACCACCGCCAGCACCACCGCCAGCACCGTCGTTGCCGCCATACCGTGAATTCTCATGGGATACCTCCGGGGGGATGATCCGACCGGGACCGCACACCCGTTCCGACGGCGGAACCCGCGGCCGAGATTGCCCTGTTACTCGCCGGCCTCCAGGGCATCGATCTTCGCCCGTAGGTCGTTTGGCAGGGCAGTCTTCTTCCCGGCCTTGTAGTCGTAGCACACGACCACCGCCTGCCCCTCGGTCGCCAGTTCGCTCAGCGCCGTGCTCACCAGTCGATGTTCGAGCGTGACGCGATCGGGGCCGATGGTGATGACGCGAGCACCGATGAGCAGGCGGTCGGGCCACTTTACCGGTCGGCGGAACCGGGCCTGCGTGCTGGCGACGATCGGCCCAACGCCGATGGTATCCATCAGGGCGAACCAGCCCACCCGCCGCAGGTACTCCACCCGGGCATTCTCGAAGTGGCGGAAGTACGCCACATTGTTCAGGTGGCGGAACGAGTCCATGTCGCCCCAGGCGGCATCGGCCTCGACGACCACAGGAAAGCCGGCGAGTTGTGGGTGCGTCATGCCGGTATCTTATCCCCATGCGGAATCTCAAACTCACCGTGCGGTACGACGGCACCGACTTCTTTGGCTGGCAGACCCAGCCCGGCTTTCGCACTGTGCAGGAAAGCCTGGAAGCGGCAATCGCCGCTATCACCGGCGAAAAGCGGGTACGGGTGAACTGCGCCGGCCGCACCGACAGCGGCGTTCATGCCTATGGGCAGGTGTGCAATTTCTACACCCCCACCCGCCTGGAACCGGCCACGCTGGTGAAGGCGATCAACTCGCAACTCCCCGAAGATGTGGCCGTGACCGACTGCGAAGTGGCCGGGCAGGCGTTCTGTGCCAACAAGGACGCGATCGCCAAGCGGTACAGGTACGTCATCAACGATACCCGCATTCCCGATCCGTTCCTGCGGAAGTACAGCTACCAGCCGCGGCGGAACGTTGATCACGAGGCGATGCATCGTGCCGCACAGGTGCTCCGCGGGCGGCACGACTTCCGCTGCTTCGAAACCGAATGGCCGAACCGCATGACCAGCATCCGCACCATCCAGGACATTGCCGTGACACGGCAAGGCGAGGCGGTGTACATCGAGGTGCAGGCCGACGGCTTCTTGTACAACATGGTGCGGGCGATCGCCGGCACGCTCTACCAGATCGGCCGCGGGTACTGGCCCGAGGCAAAGATGAAAGAAATTCTGGAAGGGATGGACCGCCGCGAGGCCGGGCCGACCGCCCCCCCACAAGGGCTGTTCATGCTGTGGGTGAAGTACTAACCCGGTCTGCCGCGAGGCGAAGACGAGCGCGAAACAAATGAACTACCCCGCCGAACTGACGATCGCCCCGCTCGCCCGCCCGCCCCACGTCACGGTGTCCGTACCTGGTAGCAAGAGCATCACCAACCGCGCGCTCGTGCTAGCGGCGCTCGCCAGCCGCAAGGGCGCTTGCACCCTCACCGGAGCGCTCTTCAGCGAAGAC
>JALOQR010000146.1 GCA_025459365.1 Fimbriiglobus sp. | reverse complement strand
GTCAGCTTGAACGCCGATTTGGGGTGATCTTCGAGCGCCCAGAAGGCGAACGGCTCGGCGACGATGACCATCGGGTCGGTGGCGAGCAGTGGGTGGTCGGCCGGGGTGCCCGTCACGATGCGGTCGACGAGCGTGTGCAGGAACGGCGTCCGGAGGAGCCAGCCGAGGAAGGCGTCCGGGTGGCCCCAGCGGTCGGCCATGCCGAGCACGAGGTCTTTCAGGATCTTCGCGTTACCCTCGATCAGTTCGCACGGAATGACGGTCGGCGGCGGCTGGTTCGCTTCCCACCGGGCCTTGAGCACCGCCAGCAGCTTGGCCGGGAAGCTCTTGGGCACGGCGTCGGTGGGCGAATCGGCGTCGTCGAGCTTGAAGCCGGCCTCGGTGGTGTTCGACAGGATGGTGGTGAGGTGCGGGCTGCGGGCCAGTTCCAGCACCTCGGCCCACTGTGTGCCGGCGTGCAGCGCCCGGCTCACACTCTCGCACGGCTCGACGCGATCCACAACCTCGCCGTTTTCGAACCCGCGGACGACGACGTGGTACCGCCCTTGCTGAGCGTTCAGCCCGCCGGCCCGCCCATCACCCGTACTCTGGACGATGACCACCCGGCCGACGTTCTGCCCCTGGGTGTTGCCGTGGTGGATGAACAGGTCGGCGAACGCCCGGAGGAACCGGCCGGAGCCAAATTGCAGGATCGTTTCGGGGAGCATGGAGGCGCTCGGGTGTCGGGGGTGGTGTTGTAGGGACGGCCCAGCGGTTAATCTGTGCTGGACGGACGCGGTTCGGCTTCCAGCCCGTTAGGGAAGTTTGCCATGTGGACGTTGCACCGGCCGACGGATCGCCATTTGCTTGCCGTGCGGTTGCGGCAGAACCGGCACCCGCTGAGCTACCCGTACCGCGGCTGCACCCGGTCGCTCGCCCCGCCGCCAGGGTTCGACGCCGACCACTACCGGGTGCCCGTCGGTGTCGGCCCAGAGGCGTTGACTGCCGCCATCGACGCCCTTCGCCGCTTCGCCCAGTTTCCGCCCGGCTGGACTCTGGTTGACCCGGCCATTCCCCCGATCCGCGAAGGAAATGTGCTGTGCGTGGCCGCCCGCGTGTTTGGCGTGTGGTGGGTGAACGCTTGCCGCATCGTGACGGTGATCGACGAACCGCGGCGGTACGGCTTCGCCTACGGCACACTGCCGGGGCATGTGGAAATGGGCGAAGAACGCTTCTTGGTGGAGCAGACCGACGACGGTGTGGTGTGGTACGACCTGCTGGCCCACTCCCGCCCGCGGTTCTGGCTCACCCGGTTGGCATATCCGCTCGCCCGGCTGGCACAGAAGCGTTTCGCCCGCGATTCGTTGGCGGCCATGCGGGCGGCCGTGGGTCGACCGGCGGCGGTGGGGGCATTTTTGCCGTAAGATGTTCCACTGAGCAGCGTCCAACTGCTCACACCCCTGTCTGGAACGTCTCATGGCGCAGCCGTGGTCCTTCGTTCTCGTGGTCCTGATCGCCCTGCTTTCCGCCCGGGTGAATTCCGCTGCCGACCCCAAGCCGGCTGAGAAGACCCCGCCGGAACTCGGCCGCGTGCCGTTCCTCCGGGACTACCCCGCCGCCGTGGAGCAGGCGAAGAAGGAAAAGAAGCCGCTGTTCGTGCTGTTCGACGAAGTTCCTGGGTGAGACACCTGCAAGCAGTTCGGCAGCGGTCCGCTGTCTCATCCGATGATCGTCGCCGCAGCGTCGGCCGAGTTCGTGCCGGTGGCCGTTTATAACAACGTGAAGGGGAAGGACGCCGACGTGCTCAAGGCGTTCGCCGAGCCGACGTGGAACAACCCGGTGATGCGGTTCCTGGGGGCCGACGAGAAAGACCTGATCCCGCGGAAGGACGAGGTGTTTCACGGCGGGGTGGTGCTTGCCCGCATGGCCGAGAGCCTGGAGAAAGCCAAGCGGCCGGTGCCGGCGTACCTCAAGCTGGGGGTGGCCGAATTCGCCCCGAAGAAGACCGAGATAGCCGTGTTCGCCATGTACTGCTACTGGGAGGGGGAAGCCAAGCTCGGGGCGCTCGACGGCGTGGTGTTCACCCGCATCGGCGAACTGAACAAGGCCGAAGTGGTGGAGGTGACGTTCGACCCGGCGGTGATCGACTACAAGAAACTGGTGGAGAAGGCGAAGGAGCTAGACTGCACCCACACCGTGTTCGCCCGCACCGACACCCAGGCAAAGACGGCGAAGGAGGTGGTGGCCGAGAAGAAAGTGGTGCGGAGCGACAAGGAGATCGACGCCACCACTCAGCAGCAGTACCACCTGGCCCAGCACCTGCGGTATCACTATCTGCCGCTGACGATGGCCCAGGCAACGAAGGTGAACGCCGCCCTGGCGAACGGCAAATCGCCCGATGAATTTCTCTCCCCGCTACAACTGGCCATCTACACCCGCTTCACCAAGACGACCGACGCCGAAGCCCAGCGAATCGCCAAGCTCACCCCGGATCGCTCGCCGGTCGGCGTGATCGACTACTGGAAGAAGCTGGATGCGGCCCTCGCGGAGCAGAAGTAGCCGACGGCAAGCCGGGTTCTCGACCCAACCGGCGGCTCACGACGCCCGGCTCGCCCGCTTCGGCCACCCCAGCACCACCGCCGCCAGTGCCAGGGCCGCCGGCACCCATGCCACCCCCAGCACCCACACCCGTAGCCCCGGCCCGGCCGCGTCGGTTGCCCACCCCTGCACCCAGTACATCCCCGCCAGCCACACCGAGTTGATCGCCCCGAGTGTGCCCGTCACCTTCCCCTGGTGCCGCCCGGACAGCTCCTGACTCAGCGCGAAGTAGGTGGCGAACAATCCCAACGATGCAAACCCCGTCACCCCGATGATCGGCTCGGCGAATTCCCGTGGGGCGAACGGGAGCAGTTGCGCCGACAGCGTGAGCAGCACCCCGACGGCGAACACCCGCACCCGGCTGACGTGCAGGTCGGCCCCGGCCTTCACCAAGCCGATCACTGCCAGCCCGACCAGCCACGATCCCACATCTGCGGCGATGTAGTACTGGGTATTGAACCACAGGCTCTGTTCGGCGGTGTACCCGAGGTTGTCCCGCAGGTAGAGCGGGAGCCACACACGGAAAGTGTGCCAGCTCGTGTTCACCCCGAGGATGAGCGCGATCAGCACCCAGAAGCGGCGGTCGGCGAACACGGCTGCGAACGGCTCACCCGACGCCGCCTTCGGCTCGACTGGGTGGGTGAGCACCCGCCGCGGAACGGTGAACAGCCACAGCAGCACCCACCCCAGTCCGACGAGCCCGATCGCCCGGAACGGCAGTTGCCAATCCTTGCTCGCAAACAGCCAGAAGCACAGCAAGATGACCGGCGGGGTGACGATGGCCCCGAGGCCGGTGCCGCTCTGGAAGATGGCGTTGCCCAGGCTCCGCTCGCTCGGGGCCATCACCTGCCGCACCGTGCGGATGCCGCATGGCCAGTTGCCCGCCTCGAATAGCCCGAGCATGATGCGGCACGCCAGCAGGCTCCAGTAGTCGGTGGCGAACCCGGTCAGGAACCCGGCGAGCGACCACCCGACCACCGCCACCGGGTATACCGCCCGGACGCCGAAACGATCCACCACGATGCCGAACAGCACCGCCCCGAGGCCGAACGCTAACTGAAAGCCGCTCTCCAGCACGCCGTAGCCGAGGTCGCCGACCTGGAACGCCGCCTTGATTTCCTTGCTCATCTGGTTGAGGGCGGTGCGGTCCATGTAGTTGACGACGGTGGCGAGCAGCAGCAGCCCGCACACCCACCACCGCCAGCCAGAGAGGGGGACAGTCATGGGCGAGCCACACAGAAGAGGATTTCACCGCGGAGGGCGCAGGACAGAATACAGACGCAGCTAACCACAGAGGCACAGAGACACAGAGAAGACGGGAGAGGGTTCCGAGGTCATGAACTCTCTCAGTCTTCTCTGTGTCTCTGCGCCTCTGTGGTTAGCCCTCACGATGACACCGCGTCACCGCCTCTTTTGCCGTCAGCAGCTTTGCCTTCTCGCCGGCGTTGGTACGGAACCAACTGGTCACGATGAGCACGCTGTCGACGCACCGCCGCAACGTCGCCTCGACGCTGTGCGGCTGCGGGTAGATGCCGTCGATGGTCGCTCGTGCCGCCGCCGCCAGTTCGGGCGTGTCTGGCTCCCGCACCACCGCCCGCACTTCCCCGCCGTGGATCAGGTACCACCGCGTCAGGTTGTCGCACCCGGCCAGCGGGTAGACGAACGAGTGGTTCGCCCGTGCTGTCCGCAGGAACATGAGCCGGTCGTTCAGTCGGGAGAGCGCCTCCCACCGGTCCCGCAGGGCCGCCGCCTGCTCGAACCGCAACTCCGCCGCCGCCGCCGCGATCTCCGCCTGGATCGCCTTCAGGGTGCAGCCGTCGCGGCCATCCAGAAACGCCTTCGCCGCCCGTACCTTCGCCGCGTACTCCCCCGTCGTGCAGAACCCGCCGCACGGCCCGAGGCACGTCCCCAACTCGTACCGCAGGCACTTGGCCGACCGGTCGTCGGTGAACAACTCCGTCTGGTCGGCGAACCGCATTCCTACCGTGTTCGGGCAGTCGCGGAGCTTGAATTCGTAGTTCAGCCGCCGGACCGCGTCGGCCAGCCGGCCGCGGCCGACGAACGGCCCGTACACCCCCAGTTCCTTGCCGGTCGCCTCGCGGCTGAGGTACGCCTGTACGGCCGGTCCGCGGCCGAGGCAGAGGTAGACGTACCGCTGCCGGCCGGGCTGACCGAGGACGTTGAACCGCGGGCGGAAGCGGCGGATGAGTTCGAGTTCGCGGAGCAGGGCGTTCAGTTCGTCGGGCAGGTGTTCCCACACGAGAGTGGCGGTGTGGTCGATGATCTTGCCGGCCTTCGGGTGGCGGCTGTCCTCGCGGAAGTAGCTGAGCAGGCGGGATCGCAGGTTCTTCGCCTTACCCACATACACGACGTGCCCCTTCGGGCCGAGCATACCGTACACGCCGGGGGTGCGGGGGGCGTTGGCTCGCACCGCCTCGCGGAGCTTGGCGGCCGACCGCGTGCGAACGGCGAACCCGCTCGGAGTGTCGGTCGGGGCGCGGAAAGCGCTGGCCCCGAACCCGGCGAACTGATCGCCGTCGGAAAGACCGGGGAGGGTCGGCTGGTCCTTGCCGCGGGGCATCGAGGGGTGGTCTACGGGTGTTCAGGAAGCGATGAGTTATGGTATCCGCAGCCGGTGTGCAGAGAAAGGGGGCACCAGCGGGCCCGGCGGCGTATCCTATCCGCATGAGTTCACAAACGTTCACAGACATGCTGCGTGCGGCGGAAGCCCATCTGCCTGTCGCCTGCCCGCGGCTCGCCCCGGTCATCGCCCGCGTCGGCCCGTGTACGCTGGAGCAGGCGACCGACGTATTCCCGTCGATCGTGCGGGCGGTCATCGCGCAACTCATCAGTACGGCGGCGGCGAAGACCATCACCGCCCGCGTGGCGGCCCAGGTGAAGAACCGCATGACGCCGGCGAACGTGCTGGCGCTGACCGACGACCAGTGGAAGCTGTGCGGGGTATCGGGCGGGAAGCGGCGGGCGATCCGAGCGGCGGCCGAACTGTTCGCCGGCACCCGCGGGCTGAACCGCAAGCTGCTGACCGCGACCGACGACGAAGTACGCGACCTCCTGCTGCCGCTGCCGGGCATCGGCCCGTGGACGCTCGACATGCTGATGATGTTCAGCCTCGGCCGGCCGGACGTGCTGCCGGTCGGCGACCTGGGCATCCGGGCAGGGGTGAAGGATCTGTTCCGGCTCAAGCAACTACCCGACCCGGCGAAGCTGACGAAGTTGACCCAGACGTGGCGGCCGTACCGCACGGTGGCCTGCTGGTACGTGTGGCGGTCCCGCGGGTGGGACGGCGGGACTGCCAACGCCGGGTGATGTTTCCCTCTCACTTTCGGTTGTTCCACCATGACGGCACTCCCCTTCGACCCCGCCGACCTGCTCCGCCGGGTGTGGCGGACCAGCACCGACCAACCCGGCTGGGCAGTGCTGACACCGGCCGAACCGCTCGACTCGTTCGCCCTCCGCCGCGCGATGGTGCGGGTGTTGGCGGCGCTTTCGACCGAAGCGGAGCGGGCCGGGCGACCGGCGTTTGTAGTCGAGCGGGTCGGCCGGTTCGATCAGCAGGTGTCCACCCGCTTCCACCGCGACGGCGGGCCAGTCGGGTCGCTTCTCATGCTGGGGTACGAGCCGAGCCGGGTGGTGAGCCGGTTCTTCGTGGCGGACGCGGCACGAGCGGCCGAGGCGGCCGGAATGGGGGTGAACGCGTTTCTGACGGCGAACAACCCGCTGCGGCCGGCGGGTGAGGCGGCCCTGGCGAACGTGACCACCGAATTGAGTTGGCCGACCGACCGCGGGGCGATCGTGATCGTGAACAACAGCCTGTACCCGGACGGCGAACCGGGCCGACCGCTCGGCCTGCTGCACAAGGGGCTGATCCCGCACCCCGACCCGACCGCCACGCGGGTGATCAACTCCCTCGGGGCGATGCCGGCCGACGAGCCAGGGCGGGTGTCGTTGCCGGCCGAAGTGGTGGAAGAATTCGTAAGGCGTACTGGGCTGGATTGAACAAATCAGGCGGCGGCGGACAGTTGGGCGAGCAGTCGATTTAGGATTTGTCGGCCGTCGTGCCCGGTTCCTTTTTCGACCACCACACCGCCTGACCAGCGGCCGACGATGGGCGAGTGGAACACAGGTCCGATGCCGGGGATGAATCGCTCGAACTCCCCGCCGACGCGGTCCACGTCGAAGACGCCGATGCGGATACCGGGGTGCGATTCGGCGAAGGCGTTCAGTTCGTCGAGCAAGCTGAGATCGTGAGCTGACCAAGAGGCGATGCCGACGACGAGTTTCTCGCCGGTGCCGTTAGGCGGTTCGGGCAGCGCTAGCCAGTGCATGCCGGAGCGGGCGACCAGAATCGGCAGCAGGTTCGACGCGCGTCGCTGCACGTCGGCCGGGGTGAGCGGCGCGTCGGTTGTGAGCAACGCGGCGAAGGTGGCTACGGTTTGGTCCATCGGATGTTCCCGTCGTGATACCACTTCCCACCTACCTTCAGGATACGTCGGATTTCCGACGACTGAACCCCAGGCCCGAGCCAAGTGTTTACATCGATCGGAACGCTGTTGGTCACCACTTCATCCACACAGGCGTCCGGCAAAGCGATCACGTTGTTCGGGCAGATCAGGAAGCGGTGCCCGTCGGCGTAGAGTTCGGCCAGCGTCCTCCCCGTCTGAGACGATACCCACCCCGGCCCCAACACCCACGGCCCTTGCTGGTTCAACGCCCCCTGCACTTCCCCTTCGCCGCCTAAGTTGACCAGAAACATCGCTGCACCTCGTCCCAGATGTGGCACCAATCAACCTCATCGGACGAGACCTTTCGAAAAGCGTAGAAAATCTCTCAAGTTCTTTTGCATCACTTTTTCGCTGGCTCCCGCGCTTCCACCGGCACCACGTCGCCCTTTGGCATGGCCAACTCGGCGAGGATGGTTTTCGTCTCGGAGTGATCGGGGAAGCGTTTCGCCACCAGTTCCAACTGCTCGCGGCCCTCCTTCACCTTGCCATCCACGATGAGCGTGCGGGCGAGGAAACAGCGGGCATCTGGCTCGGGGAGTACCTTCAGTGCCTGGTCAAACGCCTCAGCAGGTCGGCCTGCTCGAAGTAGGCACGCACTCAGCGCCTTGCGATAGACCCGGCTCTCGGGGTCGAGCTTGGTTGCCACCTCGGCCGCCGCCACCGCCGCCGACCAGTCGGCGAACCGCACCATTCCCCGCATGACCGCGAACGCCACCTCGGCATCCTGCGGGTAGTGCTTCCGTGCTTCGGCGTACATCGCCACCGCCCGCGGTTTGTCGTCCGTCCAGGCGAACAGTTTCGCCAGACCGAGCAGCGCGGCACGGTTCGTCGGCTCCTTCTGCAACGCCGATTCGTACCGCTTGCGGGCCACGTCGAGCAGGCGATCCCGTTCGAGCGGCGTCTTGGATTCATCGAAGGCCGCTTCCAACTCCACGTCGGCAATCGCAGCGTCTGTGTCGGCCTTGAATGGCGGCTTTGGTTTCGTCTTCGCCACGGCCGGGGTGGGCGGGGTAGGTGTCGGCACCGCCTTCGGCGGCTCGACCACGGCGATGTCGCACAGCCCCCACGGGCCGCCGCCGAGCAGGTTGTCGAGCCACTTCGAGCCGGTCTTGCGGTTCATGTCGCGTTCGTTGGTCACCGTCACCGAGCATCCTACCGCCCCACGGATCGTCTCCTTGAACCCGTGTAGCGAGTGGTTGTGCGTGAACAGCACCACCGTCTTCGGGCGGAAGTGGCTTTCCAGAATCAGTTTGTTCGCATCCTTCGACCGCACCGGGGTGATATCGCGGCGGCCGGTGTAGAACGCCACACTGCTGATCTCGCGAGGATACGTCACCACGGTCGCCGTCGGGTCGTCGATGTACTCGGTGACCAACTCGGGGCGGCCCATTGGCGAGCGCTCTTTTGCGTACCACGGCAGGCCGACGTAGTGGACGCCGGCGAGCAGCAACGCGAACGTACCGACCAGCCCGCGGGTGAGCCACGACTGATTCCACCGGGTGCGAGACACGTATTCGCCGAGGGCGAGGCAGAGCGGCGGGTACGCCGGCAGGATGTACGTCGGGAGTTTGCTGCCAGAGAAGCTGAAGAAGGCGACGCACCACAGGCCGGCAAGCAGCCAGAACCCGCCCGCGGTGGTGCGGGTCGGATCGCCCCGCAGCAGGCTCCGCACGTAAGGCACGCCGACCACCACACCCGGCAGGAAGCCGAGCAGCAACACCGGGGCGTAGTACCAAACCGGTTGCAGGTGGTCGAACGGCTTCACGAACCGTAGGACGTTGTGTTCCCAGAAGAAGTATCGCAGGAATTCGGGCTGCTTCATCCCCATCGCCACGTACCACGGCAGGTTGACGCCCACCACGACGGCGGCGAACAGAAGGCAGTCCTTCCAGCCGATGCGGGCCGCGGCCCCCGTGTCGCGGTGCATCCATCCGAAGGCCACCAGCGGCGGGAACAACAGCACTTCCGAGATCGGGCCTTTGGTGAGGAACCCCAGCCCGCTGCACACTGCCGCGGCGAGCCACCAACCCCGCTTGAACGTACCTGTGCGAACCGCCTCGAACCCGCACAGCACGGAGGTGGTGACACAGAGCGTGAGCAAGCCGTCGAGCACGAGCAACCGGGCAATGCCGAGGAAACCAGGGGCAACGCCCAGCAGTAGGCTCGCCCAAAACGCCGCCCGCTCGCCGACGCTCCGCCGACCGAGCAGGTAGACCGCCAGCACGGTGAGATGCACACATACCGCCGGGACGAGCCGGGCCGAGGCTTCGCTCACACCGAACAGTTTGTAGGAGAGCGCCACCAGCCAGTACATCAGCGGCGGCTTGTCGAGGTACGGCTCGTTGTGCAGAGTTGGCACCACCCAGTTGCCGTCTTCGAGCATTTCCTTTGGGATCTGAGCGTAACGGGCTTCGTCTGGTTCCAGCAGCATGAAGTTCATGCATGGATAGAGCAGGGCGGCTGGCAGTACCAACAGAATCAACAGCGACCGCCACCGGACGGCGGTGGGGACGCCCGCGGGGGTGGCGAAAAGTATGCCCGTCCAGAGGTGGCGCAGCCAGGCAAGCGGGGTCATGATCGGCGTGCCCATCCGTGGGAAGGGCGAGAGTCTACGCCAAGGGGGAATGACGGGTCAATTCAAGTTTGACAGGGGTATCCAGAAAGGTTGCCTCTACTTGATCTCGAACTCCCGCCTCACCGTTTTTACCTCGATCTTCGCCGTCGGCGGCTTGAGTATGTCCACCTCGAACGCCTGCCCGACGCGGTTACCGCACACGTCCTCCAGCCGCGTATCGACCACAAGGGTGTACTCTCCCCGCCACTCCTCCTTACCATCGAATCGCACCGAAGTGGCCCCTTCGCCCACCACCGCCACCGCGTCGATCTTCTTCCCCTTCTTCTCCACCCACACCATGCGGGCAGCGAGGGCATGGTCGAGCGGTTTGTCGAAGGTCGCCACCAGCGGGCCGCGGCCCTGTTGTGAGAGCGTCCACTTCTTGGGATCGACCGGCGTGTCGTCGGGGTCCGCCGCCGTGAACTTCCACCGCTTCTCTGCCTTCAGCGGAAAACCGTCGGCGTCCGGCCAGTTCTTGCTCACCACCACTTCGTAGCTTTTACCGCTCTCCAGGATCGGCCCGGCCACCTCCCGCGGCTTCAGCCCCCGCTTCACACGGCCGGGGTCGAACAGGAGCGTCAGTCGCGTGCCATCGGGTGTCCACAGCTCTTCACCGATCTCCAGGAATGCGTCCTTCACCTCGCTACCATCGGCCCGCAGCAGTTTCACGAACTTGTACACCTCGGGGGGGGGGGGGGGGGCCCTTTTCGCCACCGTGAACTCGGCGGTGAAGTCGTCGAAGAACAGCCGGTAGCGGGTGCCGGGCGAGGGCGGGAAGCGGGGGGTGAACCGGACCCCATCGGGCGTGGCGACGGCGGTGCCGGCGAGCGGGGTGAGGGCGGTGTAGTCCTTCAACTTCCTGGCATCGTCGGCGACGTACACCCGCAGTTGTTCCGGCTTTGCACCCTGGGATTTCACGGTGAACGCGAGCGGGGCATCGGGCTTCGGCGTTTCCAGCCGGGCCACGACGGTGCGGACGCTGACGGTGCGGAAGGCGGGGCGGAAGTCGTCGTTCCGCAGCAGGCAGGCGAGGCCGTTCAGGTTGTCGGTGAGGCGGTCTTCGGCGTCGTCGTCGGTGTGGCCGATGATACCTACCGGCCCGGCGTACCCGCTGTCGCGGATGACGGCGAGCAGCTTCGCGTCGTCGGTGCCATCGCCGAGGCAGAGGATCTTGCGGCCTTTCGTGTCGCCGTCCGGCTCCATGCCGTTCAGGTTGAGCGACAGCAGGTGGGGCCGCATCAGTTTCATATCATCGGCGAACGTGTTCATCCGGTGGTGGGCGTGGTGCAGGTTGTACACGATGCCGACGTTCTCCGCCCCGCTCGCTTTCGCTACCGCCACGAGGTTGTCTGGCTCGCCGGTCCACCCCCCGTGGTTGTACAGGCCGACTTTGTGGCCGTGGTCGCCCGCCGTCTTCGCCAGCTTGGCCACCAGTTCGGCGGTCACCTTCACTTTGTTTTCCTGGCTGAGCTTCGCGTCCGGCTGTGGCAGCATCACCCACAGTTCGGTCTTCACCCGATGCTTCTTCAGCACCGTTAGCAGGGTTTCGCCGTCCTTGCCGACGCCGGCCGGGAACCACACCCCTTGGAGAGTGATGCCGGCCTTCTGGAGCAACTCCACCTCCTGGTCGAAAGTTGGCAAGTGCTCGGCCCGCCAGTCGTACACGTACCGGGTGAACCCGAGCCGTTGGAGCATCTTCACTCGCTCCTCAGGGCCGCGTTTCTTGGCGTCGAACGGCACGATACACCACGCGGAGAGGTTCGGCCTGACGAACGGGTCGGCCGCCGCAGCGGGGAGGGCGAGAAGCAACAGGGGGAGGAGAACGCGGGCCATCGGTGCGGCTCCGGGAGGGGAGGGTGTTGTATGGCCGCCGGTTCGGGTGAAATCCCGCCCGGCCCGCGGCGTCATTCCTTGCAGTCGCCGTGAATCCGACCGACAATCGGCGTCGAATGGGTGAGATCACGCGTTCGCAACGGGGGCAGTGATGCGACAACTTTGGGCCATCGTGGCGGGGCTAGCGGTCGTGCCGGCGTGGGCCGCCGACCCGGCAACGGCGGTCACTGCTGCCATCGACACGCACCTC
>JALOQR010000010.1 GCA_025459365.1 Fimbriiglobus sp. | reverse complement strand
GATGTGCTACGGGGCGCTCGGCGTGGCCGGAGTCATGGCCTTGCTGTTCCTCCTCGACCTCATCGCCAAGTTCCCGTTTGGCGGTGGGCCGTTCATCGTATTCGACATCATCGGCCTCATCGCCGCTGGCCTGACTGGCTACCTCGGCTTCAATGCCATGAGGGATCTGAAGTAGGTTGTCCGGTCAGGATTCGGCTTCGACCTGGTCGTGGGGGGCGTGATCCGATCTCCCAGGTGTTTCCGCCGCCAGTTTCCTGACGGCTTCCAATAGTCCCTCCGCCGTGTACACCGCCGCCTCGGCCGCTACCGGATAGCCCAGTTCCCGTACCACGCGGCCCGTCTCGGGGCTGATGCAAACCAGCTTCATTTCGCCCCGCAGCACCCGCCCCTTCAGGTGGTCGTCGAAGTGCCCGAGCAAACCACGGGCGACGTTGGAACTACTCAGGGTCACAAACTCGACCTCACCACGCCGAAGGGCGGCCAGCGCCGGCGAGTCGGTATCCACACCATCCACCTGCTCGTAGGCGACCACCTGCGACACGCTCGCAACGGTGGCCAGTTCCTTCGGCAGGTGATCCCGCCCACGGTTCGCCCGCACCAACAGCACCCGTTGCCCGGCCACTTTCTCGCGAAGAGCGTCCGCTAGCCCCTCGGCGATGAACCTGCCCGGCACCACGTCGGCAGTGAGGTGGTACTCTGCCAGAACTTCGGCCGTCTTCGGGCCGATGGCGGCCAGTTTCACGCGGCCCAGGTCACGCACATCGCGGCCGAGGTGTTTCAGCCGGCGGAAGAAGGCCATAACTCCGTTGGCACTGGTGAACACGATCCAGTCGAACCCACCGCCGGGCGAGCGGAGTTGCGCCAGTGCGTTGTCGAGTGGGCCGAAGTCGGCCGGGTCGCGGACGGCGAGGGTGGGGAGGACGGCCGGCACCGCCCCGAGTCGCTCGAGCGCTCGCACCATCGGCTCGGCCTGGTGGCGCGGGCGGGTGACCAGCACGCGGCGGCCGAACAGCGGGCGGGCCTCGAACCACGACGGCTCCTGCCGGTGGCCGGCAGACTCACCGATGAGGATCAGGCCAGGGGCTTCCAGCCCGGCCGCCCGTCGCACCGTTTCCAGGTCGGCCAGCCGTGTTTTCACCGACCGCATCTCGCCGGTGCTCACCCGCTCGGCGATGACGGCCGGCGTGTCGGGTGATTTGCCGTGCCGGAGTAGTTCGCTCACCAGGATCGGCAAGCGGGCGATACCCATGTAAACGGCCAGGGTGCCAGGGAACTGGGCGAGGGCTTGCCAGTCGAGCTTGCTGCCCGGCTTGCCCGGCAGTTCATGACCCGTGACGAACGCCACGGCGGAGGTGTGCGCACGGTGGGTCAGGGGGATATCGAGGAAGGCAGCGGTGGCGAGCGCAGCGGTCACGCCGGGAACAATTTCGTAAGGGATGCCGAATTGCCGCAGGGCTTCGGCCTCCTCAGCTCCGCGGCCGAACACCAACGGATCGCCCCCTTTCAGCCGCACCACCCGCTTCCCGGCACGAGCGGCGTCGATCATCCGCGAGTAGATGGTTGGGTACTTGTCTTGAGCATTGGCAGGTAGATCCCGGACGCAAAGTGCCTCGGCGTGTGGGGCGGCGAAGTCGAGCAGACGACGCGGAATGAGTTGGTCGTACAGAACGAGATCGGCCGACGCCAGGATTTCGGCTGCCCGGAGGGTGAGCAAGCCGGGGTCGCCAGGGCCGGCACCGACGAGGAAGACACGCGGTTCGGTGGGATCGGGGGGGTTATTCACACCGCTATCTTACGCCCCCGGCCGGCCGGCGGGTCAGTCGACCCCCTGGCCGAGGAACGAGAGCACCGCCCGCACCGCCCCCACCCCGGCGAAGACCAGCGGCCAAATGGACAGGTACCCGAGGCAGAGGAGCACAACAAATAGCGTGATGCCGAAGAAGAACATGCCTACGCCGAGCAGAATGCCGGGGGTGAAGTGGATGCCGCGGCTTTCCTTCGCCCGCCGCGCCTCTTCGCCTCTTTTGGCGGGGGTTGTTGTCGTCGTCGCTATTGTCCACCACCCGCCCCTTCGCCGCCGGCGGGTCAGTGAGCGGTAGCGGGGCCTCCTCGCGGTCGTCGGCGTACTCGAACTCGTCACCCGCCGCCGGCACGGTGAGGAGCTTTTCGCACCGGGGGCACTGCACTTGCATACCGGCGTGCTCGGGGGAGGCCGCCAGCGATTCGCCGCAAGCGCAGGTGAACGAGATCACGGTCGGTCCCTCATCCGGCAGTAGCAGGTTGAGGGGGAAAGATACCGCCGACCGCCGTCGAGGAGGAGGGCGGTTGTAACACGCCCCGATTCTTCACACGGTCGCAGGTCGCTTGCGAAGTCCGACCTCAGCCCCGCTCCCTTCACAGTGGAGCGGGGTGGGTGAACCTCCGGTCGAGGGCTACAGCCGCCGGCCGACCGCCGCGGCCAGGCCGTCGATCTCGGCTTTGGTCCGCTTTTCAGTAACCGCCACCGTCAGGCCGTCGGCGTACTGGGGATACCACCGGCCGGTCGGCAGCCCGCCGAAGTACCCGTCGGTGCGCAGGCCGGCGAGCAATGTGTTCACGTCGCCTGGCACGCTCGCGGTGAACTCCTTCACGAACGGCCGGTTCCACTTCGCCTTCACCCCGGCCTTCGCCAACTGCTCGGCGGCGTAGTGGGCCTTCCGCACGCAGAGCTCAGCCGTCTCCTTCAACCCCGCCGGGCCGAGGGCGGTGAGGTGAACCGCCGCCCGCAGGGCGAACAGGCCCTGGTTCGTGCAGATGTTGCTCGTCGCCTTCTCGCGGCGGATGTGCTGCTCGCGGGTACTCAGTGTCAGCACCCAGCAACGGTTGCCGTGGCGGTCGGTCGTCTCGCCCACCAGCCGGCCGGGGATCTTTCGTAGGTACTCGGTGCGGCACGTCAGGATGCCGAGGTACGGCCCGCCGAACCCGAACGGGATACCCAGACCCTGCCCTTCCGCGACGGCGATATCGGCACCGTGCGCCGCCGGGGTGGTGAGCAGCCCGAGGCTGACCGGGTCGAACACGTCGATGAAGATGGCCCCGGTCTTCTTCGCCGCTGCGCCGATGTCGGACATTTCCTCGAGGTGACCGAAGAAGTTGGGCGACTGCGCCACCACGGCGATGGTCTTGTCCGTCACCGCCTTCGCCACGTCGGCGGGGTTGAGGAACCCCTCCGGGCAGGGGAGGGTGGTCACCTTCACCGGCAGGTTGGCGACGTACGTGTCGAGTACCTGACGGTATTCAGGGTGAACGCTCTCGGCGATGAGTACCTCGCCGCCCTTGCGGTCGGTGATGTTCAGGGCCATGAGCACCGCTTCCGCCACCGCCGACCCGCCCTCGTATAAGCTGGCGTTGGCCACGTCCATCCCCGTCAGTTGGCACATCAGGGTTTGGTATTCGTAGATCGCCTGCAAGGTACCTTGACTGGCCTCGGCCTGGTACGGGGTGTAGGCGGTGTAGAACTCGCCGCGGCTCGCCACCACGTCCACCACGGCGGGGATGAAGTGGTCGTAGGCTCCACCGCCGAGGAAGCAGACGGCGTCAGACGACGACACGTTCTTGCCGGCCAGTTCCCGCATGTGGGCGGAAAGCTCAATCTCCCCGAGAGCCGGCGGGATCTCGAGCAGGCGGGTGAACCGCACGTCGGCGGGGATATTGGCGAAGAGAGCTTCCACGCTCGGCACGCCGATACGGGCGAGCATGGCGGCAACGTCTTCGGGGGTGTTCAGGGTGTAGGCGGACATCAGTGAGCGAGGCTCCGGGATGGGCTGTGGGGGGTGCGACTTATGAGAACCGCACCCCGAGCGGGCGTATCACTGGGGGGGCATCAGTGCCCGGCGATTTGGGCGTCGTACTGAGCGGCGGTGAGCAGGTGATCGAGGGTTGCCCCCGGTGCCAGTTGAATCTTGAGCATCCAGCCGGAGCCGAACGGGTCGTCGTTCACCTTCGCCAAGTCGTTGACCGCCGCCGCATTCACCTCCACCACCTGCCCTGCCACCGGGGCGTAGATGCTGCTGGTGCTCTTCACGCTCTCGATGATGCCGATCTCGTCGCCGGGCTTCACCGTCAGACCGACCTTCTTCAGTTCGAGAAAGGTCGGTTCGGTGAGTTGTTCGACGGCGAACTTGGTGACGCCAACGGTGGCGACGTCGCCGTCGAGTTTCACCCACTCGTGCGAGGTGGCGTAGCGGAGGGTAGCGGGGTTCGACATGGGAAACTCCTGGCGAGCGGCCCGCGTGAGCGGGGCGGATAGTGAACGACGCGAACCAGGGGGCACACGCCCCCCGCTCGCCTACTTGGATCGCTTGTAGAACGGTAACAGCACCACCTTCGCCGGCACCTTCGTGCCGCGGAGGTCGATCAGCACCTCGGTGCCCGGCGTGGCGAACGCCCGCGGCAGGTACGCCATGGCGATCGATTTTTGCAGGTGGGGCACGAAGCTACCGCTCGTCACGGTGCCCACCTGCGAGCCGTCGGCGAACACCTCAGACCCCTCACGGGCGGCCCGCTTGCCCTCCAGTTCCAGCCCGACCCGCAGCGGCCGACCCGGGGGGAGGTTCTGGAGCGCGTTCCGCCCGACAAACTCTTTGTCGAATTTCACCGCCCAGCCGAGGCCAGCGGAAATAGGGTCGGTCTGTTCGTTCAACTCGTGACCGTACAGCGGCATGGCGGCTTCCAGCCGGAGGGTGTCGCGGGCGCCCAGCCCGCACGCCACCGCCCCGCGGCCGATCAACTCCTCCCACAGTGGCGCGGCCAGTTTGTTCGCCACGCTCACCTCGAAACCGTCTTCGCCCGTGTACCCGGTGCGGCTGACCATGCACCACTCGCCGCGGTAGGTGGTGATACGAGCGAAGTAGTACTTCAAGTCGCTCACGTCGGTGCCAAACAACCCGCTCACCAACTCGACCGCCTTCGGACCCTGCACGGCGATCAAGCAGGTGTCGAAGGTATGATCGATCGCGCCCGAGCCGTTGCCGAGTTTTCCCGCTTGGGTCTTCAGCCACGCCGCGATCTTCTCGCGGTTGCTGCCATTCACCACCATACTGAACTCGCCAGCTCCCCAGCGGTAGACCAGCACATCGTCGAGGATGCCGCCGTCGTCGCGGCAGACCAGCCCGTACCGCACCTGCCCGTTTTTCATCGTGCTCACGCTGTTGGTGAAGACCTCCTCCAACAACGGCCGAGCGTCTGTACCGGGGAACTCCAGCCGCCCCATGTGGCTGACGTCGAATAGCCCGCAGCCGGTGCGGACGGCGGTGTGCTCGGGGATGATGCCGGCATACTGCACCGGCATCTCCCAGCCGGCGAACGGCACCATGCGGGCCTTGTTGGCCACGTGCCAGCCGTGGAGCGGCGTTCGCAGTAGTTCGGCCATTCCGCACACTCCGGGAAACAACAGGGGGCGACCACCGTAGCGCACGGCGACCGCCCCTCTGGAAGACAGTGTATTCACCCCGGCCCGAAGCTGTCCACGCCGGGTGAGCGCAGCGGATGAAACGAAACAACCCCCGGCACTTGGCCGGGGGTTGGTGTGGGGGTCGTGATTTACGGGTTCACCACCCCTGGGTTTGACTTAGTGGCCGCAGCCGCCGCAGCTCGGGGCCGCGATGGCCGCCGGGGCCACGCCGCACCCGCCGCCGCAGGTCGGGGCCGGAGCCGCGCACCCGCAGCCGCCGAACAGGCCACCGAGCCGAGCGCCCGGGGTCCAGCCCTTGAGCAGGCCGCCGCCGCAGCCGCCACGGTTGAACAGGCCGCTGAGCCGGCCACGGAGGCCGTCCAGCAGGCCGGCCCGACCGGCGTCGCAGGCCCCAGCCCCGCCACCGAAGCTGGCCCCGCCGAAGCCGGCGTCACCGCACCCGCCGCTCACGGCCGGGGCGGCCACCGCCACCTGACGCTCCACCGTCTGGGCGACGTACTTGGTCACGTTCACCGTTTCGGTGTACGGGACGGTCACGCACACCTGGCGGGTGGCGGTGTACGGCACTTGGACGGTCTTGTTCACGGTGAAGGTCTGAGTCTCAACCGTCGGCACGCACTTGGTGACGGTGGTCGGCACTTGCACCGTCTGGGCTTCGCACACGGTCTTGGTCACGGTGGTGGGAACCTGCACCGTCTCGCACACGATCCGGGTGCGGGTGACCGGCACCTGCACCGTCTCGCACACGATCCGGGTGCGGGTGACCGGCACCTGCACCGTCTCACACACCGTTTCACAGGTGGTGATGGTCTTCGGCACGCAGGTGGTCACCGGCACTTTCCGGCAGGTGGTCACCGGCTCGCACACCGTCTCGCAGGTGGTCTGCCGCTTGCAGATGGTCACCGTGCGGGGGCACGGGCAGTGGCAAGGATCGCAGAACCCCTTCACACGGTCCAGGATGGACGGCCCGAGGTTAACCTCGACCGGCACCCGGACGGTGTTCCGTACCGTCTTGGCGACCATCTTGGTCTCCTGGACGGTCTCGTAACGAGTTTCGTTCACCATCACCGTCTTGGTGACAGGAACCTGCTTGCTGATCGTGCGGGTTTCCATCACCGTTTCGGTGACCGGCTTGCTCACCGTCTGGGTGGTCATCACGGTTTCGGTGACCGGCTTGCTGACGGTCTGGCTGACCATCACCGTTTCGGTGACCGGACGGCTCACCATCCGAGTCTGGTTCACCATCACCGTTTCGGTGACCTGGCGGTTCACCGTGACCTGACGGCTCTGCACTTCCGGCACCACTTCGGTGCGGTAGGCAGTGTAGGTCTGGTTTTGCAATTCCTGCCGGTAGGCCGTGCGGGTTTCTTGCACGGTGGTCGGCACCATCACCGTTTCGCGGACGGTGGTGTAGGTCACCCCGCCGCCGCACCCACCACCGATGGCCGGGGCAGCCCCGCATCCACCGCTGATCACCGCTCCGCCGATCGCCGGAGCAGCGATGCCGGCGTCACAACCACCGGTAACAACCCCAGGCGTGCCGGTGATGACCGGCGGGGCCGCGGGGATGGCCGTGCCGGGGGTACCGGCGGCCGGGGGCATTGCTTCGGCCGGCTTGTCCGCTGGCTTGGCCGGCTCGGCTGGCTTCTTGTCGTCGGCGGTGAGGGACGAACCCCCGAACACGCCGGCGACCACCGCCGTCAGCGTACACACTTTGACCCAACGCATGCTCATTTCCGTACTCCGCATCAGGGTTCGCACCGTACCGCCGGCGTGCGGGCCATCCGTTTGACTCGCCACACCGCCGATTCCCGACGTGCTTGGCACATCATGCCCGCGCCGCGAGCATGCGGAAGAAAAGCAGACTGGGAAGCGGGCAAAAACGGGGGTGTCTGCGCACCTTTTCACGCTTTCGGGGAGGTACTCCGGTTTCACCGGACAGTCCGGTGAGTGAAACCTGCGAAGGGATTCCGGTCGTGCGGTTGAATCTGGTGCGGTCGTGCCGGGTGTGCGGCCTTCGACCCTACCGGTGAGCGAACCTCGGCGAACAGGGATACCAGGGCGGAGATGACGGCTGACGGAGATTGCGGAAGGCGGGCGAAGTGGGCAGGGGCGTTGTTCTCAATGTGGCCTACAGACCACCGGACCGAATTTTGTGCACCATGAGTGATGTCCATCATCACGCCACATTTCAGGCCTGATGCCGAACGGGGGCCAGAAATGACGACGGGGGAAGATGGAGAACGCCACAATGCCGCCCCACAGTTTGAAGACGACTCCGCACGACCTCTCGAATGAAAATGGGGAGTTCTTCAAGACCGCCGCGGAAGTGATTCACCGTCCTGAAAAGACCGATCGCGTTTCTACAAATAGTTGAACACCACCCTCACCATCAACACCACTTCTACCCCACTCGGGGTTCCGCATGCAGCCCCCACCTGCCCTCCAAAGCCTCCGCTCCAAGTGGCGTGAGCACTGCGCCCCACGGCTCGATGCCGCCCTGGAGAAGTTGCTCAACCAAGTGGACGACCGCATCCGCGCCGAACGGCCAGGCCAAACCACTCTCAGCTCCGAACTCACCCCGCTGGTCACGACCGAAACGCACGCCGTGGTAGAACAACTGGGCAATGTTGTCCACGATTGGCTGATCGCGCAGAACTGCTGGCCGAAGAACACGCCAGCCGACTGGTTGCGGAACGATCTCCGGGCAGCGGCGGTCGAGTTGCCCTCCCCTCCGGACGTCGAATCGCGGATCGAATTGGAAGTCCCGACTCGCTCCTGGGTCATCGCAGCCGGGGTAGGAGCAGCGGCCGGCATGACCCTACTCACCCCGCTCTCGCTACTGCTGTTTGGTCAGCGGGAAATCGGGCTGGGATTGGGCGGGATCTTGGGATCGATCGGCTGTGTCACGCTCGTCGGCGTCCTGGCCGGCCGGGAAAAAGTGCGGCAAGTCCTGGCCGCCGCCCTCACGGCCTCCGCCGTGGGCACATTCGCCGGCGGGCTGTGGACCGCCCTCCGCGGCGGATCGAACGATCTGCTCAAAGGGTCCTTCGGACTCGGCCTGCTGGCGGCCATCCTTTACCTGACCCGCCCGCGGCAGACCACCCGAGTCGACCGGGAGGCCGTGCGGCGGGCCGTCCGCGCTCACTGGGAGCACGTGGCCGACTTGATCCTGGCCTGGGCCTGGGCGTATGCCGCCCGACAACCGGCAAGCGGTGCAAAGAGCCAGGGCGATCGCTCACTGCCAAGCGGTGCCAGAGACGCCCTGGCCGAGTTGTACATCGATCTGGCGAACGGCACCTCTCCCGAAAACCTCCGCGACATGGTCGATGTCGTCTTCCAGCAACTCCGAACCGAGGGTTACCGCTGGGAATTGGTGCCGGCTGGTGCGCCGTTCGACGAATCACTGCTCGCCCGTTTCGAGGTGGTTGGCCTCATCTCAGCCGGTCAGCCCGTGCGAACACGACGAGCCGCCCTGCTGGTCAATGAATGCGTGGTCAAGAAAGGTGAACTGCGACGTGTGTGATTCCCCACCTACTTCCGAGGCCTCGGTGATGACCACCCCGTTCGGCTACATTGGTATCGATTTCGGCACCAGCAACTCTCACTTTGCTTTCTGCAATCACTCGGATCGTCCGATTGCCGAATCGGTTGGGATCGGCAAAGGCGGGTCGATGCCGACGTGCGTGCTGTGGAAGAAACCCGGCGAAACGGCGGCCGACCTGCTCGCCTACGGCGAGCATGCCCAGTCGCAATGGATCGGCATGGACGACGACGAGCGGGTAGGGGTGCGGTTCGCTTTCGGATTCAAGCCAGACCTGGTGCCGTCCGCCCGCGCCCGCAAAGACGCCTGGGGATTCCTGACGGCCGCCGCCAGCGACCTGAAACAGGCTGGGCTGGCCGGCCCCATCGGGCCGGGCGGGTATCACGTCATCATCGGCGTGCCGGCCGAAATTGGGGCCGAGCACAAAGCGATCACTGCCCGGCTGGCATCGGACGCCGGTCTGGGGGAGGTAGAGTGCGTCGAAGAGCCGCTCGGCGCGCTGGCGTATCACCTCAGCCGAGGCGACCTGAGCGGACGAGACGCCCGCCGCGGGGTGCTCGTGGTGGACTTCGGCGGGGGAACGTTCGACGTCGCCTTGGCCAACCACCGCGGATTGGCGGAGCCGTGGGGCGACCCATCCCTCGGCGGGCGGCTGTTCGATGACCTATTCCTCCAATGGGTGCTCGACCAAAACCCCGGGTTGGAGGTGAGTGAAGAAGAAGCCCTGGTGGTGTGGCAGAACGAGTGCCGGCGGGTGAAAGAGGACTTTTCGAACGCGTGGGCGGCGGCGGCCAAGCAGGACAAACCGTTCCCGGACGACTTCAAACGGCCTGTAGAAGTGGGCGGGCGGAAAGTGTGGCTGCGGAAGCCAACCGTCGAGGAGTTCCGCCACCGGGCCTCGCGGTACACCCCGAGCCATGTCGTGCGGAAATACATCCGCGGCCTGGATCAGCCGGTTGGCGGGTTGGTGCTCGACCAGCCGACCGACCTGTTCGCGCGCATTCGCGACGTTCTGTGCCGTGGCAACACCCTCGGTGGGATGAAGGACAAGTTCACCCGGGTGGTGCTCACCGGCGGGAGCAGTTGGTGGCCGTTCCTGAAGGAGTTGGTCGGCGACGCCCTGGGGGTGCCGGCCGACAAGGTACTCATGTCCCAAAACCCGCAAGCCACGATTGGCTCCGGGCTGGCGCTGTACCGCACGGTGCGGGAGGGGAACGAACGGCGTCAGCAGGAGATCAAGGCCCGCGTGCCGGAAGTCCTCCGTGATTTCAACCGGTCCGTGTCGGCACGTCTGGATCGCTATGCGGCGACGACCGCCGATGCCGTTATCCAGGCACTCATGCCACGCATCGAGAGAGAATATTGGGGCTGGTACGACCACGGCGGATCGCTCAACGGAGTGGAAGCACGAGTCAAACTAATCTGCCAGGACTTCGAGAAGACGCAGGGGGAGGCGTGCGTCCGCCCGCACTGGGTGGCGGTCAACGCCGACCTGATCCGCATCATGCGGGAACACCTCGGCACCTTTCTGCGGGCGAACGAGATCCCGTCCGGGGTGGAGGACTACATCCCGACGTCGGTCACCAGCATCGCCGACTGGCAGTCGGGCGGGCAGGGAACAGGTGACAAGCTGATCGGTGGGCTGGGGAACATGGCCGGAGTGCTGACCGCACTGAGCGCAATTGCCCTGGTCATCCTGGCCGTCATCAAGGTGAAGGTGATTGCCTCGATTGTAGTCGCTGCCATGACGGTGCCTCCGCTCGCTGCCGCCCTCGGCGTGGTCGCCCTGATCGCCAGCATCGCCGCCGGTGCAGCCGCCAAACAGGCACTGGAAGACGCCATCAAAAAGCACGAGTTCAATGCCATGACCGGCCGAGCGTTGCGGCTGGTTCTGTGGCGGAGTTCGTTCGAGGAGAAACTGAAGGAGTGCCGAGCCGAAGCGAGCGCGCAACTCCGGGCGGCGTTTCGGAAGGAGACGATCGAGGGCACGAGCCTTTCAGCCACCGGCGAGGTCACACGAGCGCTGGAACCGGCGATTCTGGCAAAGTTCGAGCAGGTGGTAGGCGAGGTGGTGACCGACCTCGGGGTACTGGATCAGGTTCGGGGCGGGGCGTGAATTCGATTCACTCCTCTTCGGCCATGCCGTTGAACAGCCCGAGGTAGCTGAAGTACCGTCGCTCGGAGATCAGCTTGCGGGCGACCGCGTCCTTCACTGCGCACCGCTGCTCGTGCGTGTGCGTGCAATCCGGGAACCCACAGAGAGGTACGAGCGGGCGGAACTCGTCGAACAGCCCCTCCACCTCCTCCGGCCGCGTGTCCCACAGTTGCAATTGCCGCACGCCCGGCGTGTCCACCACCCACCCGCCGCTCTCCAGCCGGATGAGTTCTGCCGCGGTCGTCGTGTGCCGGCCTTTTTGCGTTTCTTCGCTCACGCTCTTCACCCGCAGCGCCAGGCCCGGCTGAACCGCGTTCAACAACGACGACTTGCCCACGCCCGATTGCCCACTGAACACTGTCGCCCGCCCCCGCAGCAGTTCCCGCAACTTTGCGATCCCCAGGCCGGTCGTCGCACTGGTGAGCAGTGTCGGAATGCCCATCTGCGAGTACGCCCCGACCATCGGCTGAAGTTCCACCGGATCGGTCAGGTCCGCCTTGTTCAGGCAAAGGATGGGAGCCAGCTCACCCTTTCGCCCGGCGGCGATGTAGCGATCGATGAGGTGCGGCTTGAGGTCGGGCTGCACCAGGCTCATGACGATGACGAGTTGATCCACATTCGCCACCAGCACGTGCTCGCGGCGGCGGCTGGCACGGGTGAGCACGCCCTTGCGTGGGTGGACGTGCTCGATCACCGCCTCGCCTGGGGCGGCCGGCACCATCTGCACGAGGTCACCGGTAGTGATCACGCTCCTCTCGTCGGTGGTGAGCGACTTGAGCACACGGCGGACGGTGCAGCGGAACACGCGGCCGTCGTCCACCTCCACGAAACTGTACAGACCGTGGACGCGCAGCACGCGACCGGGCAGTACTTCAGTCGCGCGGGCCGCGGGTACGGCGTGGGCGGCGTCGTCGAGCAGCACGGTGCGATGACGCGAGAGGTCGCCCTTGGCTCGCACCCGCTCACCACCGGCGGCATCGGCGGTGGCGTCGGCGTCGTCCTGGAAGCGCTGTGTCAGGTCGTTTTCGCGGGGTGGCTTCTCGCGGTTCTTGCGCAGTTCCACCCGCACCTTCTTCTTCTTGCTCATGGGGGAATTGTACCCCGGCGCGGGTGCTCTCGCCCTCCTCTTGCCGGCGTCCTACCATACTCCCGACAACGGCCCGCGAGAGACGCACCACCATGACGCCGCCTGCCATTGAGGTGTCCCACCTGTGCAAGTACTACGGCCCAGTGGCAGCGGTCGATCACCTCTCGTTCACGGTTGCGCCCGGTGAGTTGGTCGGGTTCCTCGGGCTGAACGGCGCCGGCAAGACGACCACCCTGCGCATTCTCACCACCTTCATGCCGGCCAGCAGCGGCCTCGCCCGTGTTGCCGGGTTCGACGTGATGTATGAGTCGATGGAGGTCCGCAAGCGGCTCGGCTACCTGCCCGAAAGCGTGCCACTGTATCCCGAGATGCGGGTGGACGAATACCTCACCGCCCGCGCCAAGCTGAAGCAAGTGGATCGTACCGTCCGCACCGCTCGCATCGACGGCTGCCTGGCCAAATGCCGCATCAAGGAAGTTCGGCGGCGGCTCATCGGCACGCTGAGCAAAGGCTACCGTCAGCGGGTCGGGCTGGCCGATTCCCTGCTCTCCGACCCAGACGTACTACTGCTCGACGAACCACTCTCCGGCCTCGACCCGGTGCAGCAGCAGGAAACGCTGAACACCATCAAGGAGCTGAGCGGGCAGCACACCATCCTGTTCAGCAGCCACCAACTCTCCGACGTGGAGAAGATCTGCGACCGCGTGATCATCATCCATCGCGGCAAGAAGGGTTTCGACAACCACCTGAGCACATTCGACGCCGGGCTGGTGACAGTGACGGTAGAAGTGAAGGCCAACCCCGACGATGCAGCCAAGGCGTTCGCCGCCCTGCCGGGGGTCGATCGAGCGAACGGCACCCCCGCCGGCGACGGGTGGGCAGCGGTGAGCGTGGAGAGCCAGCCAAGCAAAGACGTGCGGGAAGCGGTCGCCCGCAAGGCATTCGAGAAAGGGTGGGGCGTCCGCCGAGTGGAGCGGAAGCAGGAACGGCTCGAAGACACGTTCATGCGGGTGGCGTACCAGCGGGGCTAAATGCGGTCAGCAATCAGCGGTCAGCAACACAGGCTGCCGCGGATCCGTCGGGCGGATTTGAGCGAGGCGCTGTTCGGCTGATGGCTAACCGCCGACCGCCGACCGCCCTCCGAAGGAGAAGGGATGAGCACCGCGACGAGCGGGACGGCGCCAGAACTGGCACCCTCCGAAACACGGCCTGAACCGCCGACCGCCACCCGCTACGTGATCGGGTTCGGCGGGCTGTTCCTCGTCACCCTGGGTGTGGCGTCGGCCATCGCCGCTCAGTACAACCGCGGGCTGCTCTCGACCGAATGGGGGCTGCTCTCGGCTGCCGTCGGGGTGGCGCTGCTTCTCTACCACGCCTTCCGCGATGCCGATGTGGAAGTGCGCCGGGCTTACGGAGCGGCTGGCGGGTTGCTCCTGCTCGTCGCCGTCGGCGTTGGGGTGTTCCCGGCTAAGCCGGACGGATCGGACGTGCCGGTGGCCGGGCAGTGGCTCCTGCCGTGGGGCGGGCTAGCCGGCTTGGTCGCCCTGATGTTCATCGTCGCCTTTGCTCGCCACGAGACGGAAGACCCGTACCGCAGTTGGGCACGGACGGCCCTCCTTGGCACCGGCGGGCTGCTGGCAACGGCGAGTGTGTTCGTTGGTGTCTTCTTCCCCGACCAGATGGCCGGGCCGGGGGGCGTGCTCGGGGTGCTCGGGCTGGCCTACCTGTGCGGGTACTTCACCATCACCGACCCCGGCGAAGACCTGCCCTACTGGGCGGGGGTGGGGCTGGGAGCGCTCGGCGGGGCGGCGGTGGTGTACGCCTTGTTCCGCGCCGTCGCCCCGGAGGTGCTGCACGTCGGCCCGGCGGCGCTGCGGAAGGCGAATCAGGCGATCAGCGGGTGGGCGGTGTTCGGGCGGGTGGTGCTGGTGCTCATCGGGCTGAGCGGTCTGCTCGCTCTGCGGGCGAAGCGGTGGCCGCTCCTGGTGCGGGCAGGTGTAGCGGGGGTGGGAGTAGCGTTCGCCGGGCTGTTCGTGGTGGCATCGTTTGCCGCCCCGCTGCCGCAGGCGCCGGCCCCGTACCTGGTGCCCGGAGGTCTGATCCTACTCGGCCTCGGAGCGGCGTTCGCGGCCCTGGCCGTGGCGGTGACCATCGACGCCCCGGTGGTAGTGCTGGTGCGGCGGGAACTGGCAGCTTACTTCTACTCGCCCATTGCCTATGTGGTGCTGTTCGTCAACGCCCTGGTGACGGGGCTGACGTATCGTCTGTTCCTCGGCGACCTGGGAATGCTCGGCGGGGCCGACGAAATGGCGACCCAACCGTTCGACGAGCCGATCGTGCGGGCCTATTGGGGGCTATCGATCATTGCCGCCCTCACCGCCCCGGTGCTGGTGGCAGTCATCACCATGCGGTCGTTCGCGGAGGAAAAACGGAGCGGCACCCTGGAGGTGCTGCTCACCGCCCCGGTGAACGACTGGGCGGTGGTGCTGAGCAAGTTCGCCGCGGCCCTCGCCTTCTTCCTCCTGTGCTGGCTCCCGGCCGCCGGCTACCTGATCGCTTTGCGGTACGCCGGCGGCAACCCGTTCGACTACCGCCCGCTGCTCACCTACTACCTGGCAGTGGCAGCCACCGGGGCGTCGTTCGTCGGGTTCGGGATGTTCGTCAGTAGCCTGACGCGGAACCAGATCATGGCAGCGGTGGGCACGTTCGCTGGTATCTTCGCCCAGTTCCTCACCCTGTGGCGGGATCGCTTCGGGCTGGGCCCGGACTGGCTACCGGTGTTCGCCAAGCTCGACTACACCATGCTGTGGGCGAACGCCCTGAGTGGCCAACTGCCGGTGCCCGAGGTGTGCGTGCAGGTGTCCCTCACAATCTTCTGGCTGTTTCTGACCGTGAAGGTGCTCGAAGCCCGCCGGTGGGGGTAACCAAGCCCCTCGTGAGCCGACCCCGCCAGGTGTCGGATGTGCGGAACGATGGACTCGACCCCACCAGGAGTCGAGTCGGAATGTAGGATTTCCCCCATGACGCTCGACCCGGCCCCCGACCGCGGCTTCATCGACTTCATCCACGCTCGCCGAGCGGCGGTCGGCGCGGTGCTGCTCGCCCTCGCCATCGGGTGCATGCTGGCCGCTGGATACTTCGGCTTCAAGGGGCTGAATTTAGAAGCGAAGGAAGCGAAAACCGACGTCGACACTGTCGTCGAGTTCGACCGCGCACCGTACATGGTCGGGCTGGTGGCGTCCGTCGTCGCGGCCCTCGGTTTGGGTGGTGTCGGGGCGTTCTTCCTCGGGCGGGTGCCGGCCGCCGGCGAGCAAGAACGACGGCGAACCGATCGCGTGCTGCTGCTCGTTGGCGGGTATGTATTCGGGCTGGCCAACCGCGTGTGTGGGCTGTTCCTGTTCGTCTGGTGGTACCCGTACCTGGCTGAGTGGGTCGGGGGGAAGGCCGGGAGCCAGAATACCGGGTGGATGCCGGTGGCCGCTCTGCTTGAGTTCCTCGTTGGGGCCGGGGTCACATTCCTGGCCACCCTGCCAGCACGATCGGAGGAGCGGAACGACCCGTGGATTCGGCGCACGGTCTACGCCGTCAACTTCGCCCTCAGCGGGGTGTTGCTGGTGGTCGGGTTGGTGCTCGGCAACGCTGTGGTGTCGATGAAACTGCCAGACAAGCTCGACACCACCGCCACCGGGTTCTACACGCTCACCGACCAGACGCAGAAGTACCTGGCCGGGCTGAAGCAGCCGATCAAGGCCTACGCCATCACCGCCGCCAGCCGCGGCGACCGCACTCAGGACGACGCCCTCCGCCTGCTCGACGTCTGCCGGCAGGTGAACCCGGCCCTGTTCGAGGTGGAGCGGTTGTCGGTGGAATCGAACGCCGCCCGCATCGAGGAACTCCAGCAGAAGTACAAGACGGCCGAACTGCGGGAACTCGGGATACTTCTGGTCTCCGGGCAGGCCGGGCAGGCAAGCGAGCGGACAGAGCATGTGCCGTTCCAGGGGATGAGCAGTGGCGGGCGAGGCCGGAAGCGGACGTTCATCGGCGAGTCGAAGCTGGTGGCCGGCATGATGGCCCTGACGGAGGAGCGGCGGAAGGTGTACTACACCCGCGGTTCGGGCGAACTGGCCCTCGATCCCCCGGCCGATCCAAACACCGTTGCCGTCGGGCGACCAGCCACCCGGCTGAAAGAAGCGCTCGCCGCCACCCAGTGCGACGCCGCCCCGCTCGACATCCCCCCGCTCGACCCCGATCCCAAGGTGCCCGACGACGCCGCTGCCGTGCTCGTCCTCGACCCGACTGCGCCACTCCCGCCAGCCACCGCCACGGCGATTCAGAAGTACATGGCCGCCCCACGAGCGGGTGGGAAGAAGGGCAAGCTCCTGGTGTACGCCGGCGGGCACAACGCCGCCAACGGCGAGCTGGCCAAGACCGGCCTGGAACCGGCCCTCGCCGAACTCGGCCTCGCCCTGGTCGATCGGGTAGTATTCGCTCAGCCGGTCGGCCGCACCCCGCCCAACATCTACGACGTGCTGGCCGTCGAGACGCCCGGTAACCGCCGCAACCCGATCACGCTTGCCGCCGCCGGCGGACTAACCGCCCGCAATGCCCGACCGATCGAACTCTCAACCCCCCGTGGAACGAATGTGCCGGTGCCACTGCTGGTGGTGGCGGCCGAAGGCGCGACGTGGGTCGAGAAGGGGGTGGTCGATCCGCCGCGGAAAGCGTGGGACGATCTGCTCGCCGCCAACCGCCGGCGAGACGCCGCCTATCAGCAAGAGCGGCAGGTGAGCACTCAGGACCTGCGGTTCGTCGGTATGGCTCTCGCGGAGCCAGACGGCAAGCCGGTCGCCGCTGTGTTCGGCTTCGCCGATGGGCTAACCGACGACGAACCGAGTGGGCGGGCGGTGGCCACCTTCCAGGCCGCCGTTGGCTGGCTCCGGGAGCGTCCGCCCGCACCGGACATCACCCCGAAGGAGTATGCCGAGTACACCCCGCGCAAGGGGGTCAGCGGCAACCTACTGTTCACCGTCCCGTTCGCTGGCACCCTCATCGCCATCGTGCTGCTCGGCCTCGGCGTGTGGGCCATCCGGCGGAAGTAACCCGATCTCGGCGAGCGGGGGGCGTCAGCCCCCTGGTGCCCCGCTCGCCTGAGTCTTCCCCCATGAACTTCCGCCTCACGGCCATCTTGTTCGCGGTGGTGTTCGCCCTGGTGGTCGGGCTACTGCTGTACGCCGTTTTCTCCGGCGATCCCTCGAACACCACAGACGGCCCATTCGCCCCGCTCACCTCCGCCGGGGTGAAAGCCGCCGACGTGACTAGCATCGAGATTGCGCGCACCAACCCGCGAGACGAAAAGCTGGCCTTTGAAAAACGGGACGGCCGCTGGCGACTGACCGCTCCGGCCGATGCCGGCGTGGATCCAGCCGCCGTCGATCAACTCGTCCGCCAACTGCTCGACCTGCAGGCCGATCCCAACGCCGAGCCACTCGACCCCGCCACCGCCGGGGTGTTCAAGCCAGAAGTGACCGTCACCCTGAAAGCCGGGGAGCGAGCGACAAGTGTCCGCGTCGGCAAAACCACCGCTGGCAAAGACAAAGCTCGTACCTACATGGCCACCGACGGCCCAACCCCCCTGCCGATGGCCGTGCCCGCTGCCGCCCTGCGTGGCACACTGTTCCGCACCGACGCTCAGGATGGCCCCGCCGCTGCGCTGGTGAAGTGGCGAACCGATTTCCGCCCGCGCGCAGTGCTCGGTAGCGACGTGCGAGATGCCGAAGCCGACACCGACGCTCTCACCATTACTCGCGGCGACAAATCGCTCGCCCTGGCCCGCAAGGATGACGCCTGGCGGATCGCCACTCCCGACCTCGGCCCGGCCGACGTGAACGGGGCGAGCGAACCCGACCCGGCCCGCTTCACGGGCATTCGCCCACTGCTCAACGCCGTGCTATTCCTCCAAACCACCAGCCCGGCCGATGTGACCGAAGACGTGCCCGCCGGCGATCTGCCCAAATACGGCCTGACCACCGCCGATGCTCCGTTCCGTGTCACGTTTACTCCGAAAGGCAAGCCAGCTCAGGTGCTTCTGGTCGGCAAGCGCATCACCGACAAGGACGGCAAGCCAACGGTTCCGCCACGGCACTATGTGAAGCTGGAAGGTGATGCGGCTGTGTTCGCCGTGTCGACCGACCTGACGGAGAGACTGGCCAACACCCTGAACGATCCGACCCCGCTCCAGAGCCGCGACCTCATACCCGTGGGCAAACAGTCCCAGATCGACGCCATCGACAGTAGCACCAACGGCGGGTTCAAGCTCCGGCGGTTGGCCGGTGAGCAATGGGCGGTGTACGGTGGCGGGGGCGAGCCAGCCGACTCCCCGCCGCAGGCCGTGCCGACCTTGCTCGGTAAGTTAGCGACCCCGCGATTGGCGGTCGCCGTGCTACCGAAGCCAGACGATGCCGCGTTCGAAGGGGCCAACCTGCGGGCCGAGCTCAAGCTCTGGGCGAATGGCATACCCAAGGCGGCTGCCCGGAGCGCCGACGGCAAACTACCCCCCGAGCCGGCCCCGACCGGCGAGCCGATCGTCTTGCGGATCGGCCGCGAAGTTACCAAGTCGATTACCCGGCCCGATGGCACCGCCGAAGAACGGAAGCTGGCGATCGTCCGGCGGATCGTCGGCAAGGAAGCCTTCGACCTGGAGGTGCCCGCCGAAGTGGCAACGGCCGCCCTGCAACCTCGGCTGATGTTTATCAATGCCCGCCCGCCGCAGTTCGTACCTAGCCAGGCGACCGGGCTGGTGCTGTTCCGGGATGGCGTTCGCACGGAATACCTGAAAAATCCCACCACCACCGACCCTGCCTACCGAAATGGAGTGTGGAACGTCGGCACGGCCCAGGGGCCAACCGCCGACGGCGACGGGGTGTTCACACTGCTCTCGCAACTGTCCGCCCTGCCCGCCACCCTGGTGATGGAGAAGGCCGACGACCTCAAGCCGCTCGGCCTTGATCCGGCCAACCCGAAGCTGAGCGCCAAGGTGACACTACCCGGCGACAAAGGCCCGCGCACCGAGGAGTTCCACTTCGGCGAGCCGGTGAAGGGCAACGACAAGGCGGTGTACTTCAAGGCGGTCGATCAGCCGTTCATTTACTCGGTGCCGATCGAGTCAGTCTTGAAGGTCCGGATCTCCGACCTGACCGACAAAGTCGCCTTCCGACTCGATCCGACGCGGGTGAAGCAGATGACATTCCGCGGGTGGCCGAACACCACCGCCGACAAGACACCGGCCAAAGTGGTCGCAGAACAACAGAACGGCACCTGGGCTATCAAGGAGCCGAAAGGAGCGACCCTCGATGTCGGGGCGATGCAGACGTGGCTGGCCGCGCTGCAACACCCGAAGCGAGTCGGCCCAGCCCCGGTGGAGGAGGGCAAAGAACCGCCGGCCGCGTATGGGTTCGGGCTTGATGCGGTGAAGTTGTTCGTGGTGTCGCAGGCGGAGAAGGCGAGCGACCCGGACGTGGGGCTAGACCTGACACTCGGTGCGTTGACCGCGGATAAATCTGGGGTGTACGCCCGGCTGAGCGATGGGCGGGTGTTTTTGCTCGATGCTGCCCCGTTCGCCCCGGTCCTGCCCAGGCCGCCGGTGCGTTGAGAACGGTGATCGAAAATCCCCCTAGCGTGAGCACGCCTGCCAGCGGCTGAGTCGCGGCAAGGCTATACGCAGCCAACGAGAACCCCTGGTGAGGGCACTGGGGCAGTGGCAGTATCGAGTCAATCGAGGCGAAGCTTGGAAAGTGCATGCATGGGCCGGGGAAAAGTGTCCCCCGGCTCCATTTCTCAGATCGTGGGCGTGAACCTGCTCAGTCGTCAATGGTGTAGTGCTCGTACCGCTCGAACACCTTGAATGGCACCTCCACCTTAGTACCCTCGACGAATAGTGTTGTGGTGCCCGTGCAGTAGATCGCCCGGACTTCGAAGTGCTTGAGTTTACCGTTCCCTTCCATCGTGATCTTCTTCTCCTCCACGAGCTTCACCTCATCGACCGTGTTAGTGTGATGACGCCAACGTGTTTGGATACCCCCCTCGATTTCACCGAGTCCAGTCCCGACCACTCCCATTACTTTCGCCTTCACGCTCGTGTCTACCTCGAATTTCTGTTGCACCTCCACTCGCTTGGTCACGTACTTGGTCTGTTTGAACTCGATCTTGTCGCCTGTGCCCAGGCGAATGGGCGGGTCTTCCTGAATTACTTCGGCCACCCGCTTCTTATCGAATACCACCTTGATGATCTCCGGGTACTTCCATTCACGATCGACCTCATTCGATACGTCGAATACAAAGCCGGGCGCATCGTAGATAAACCCGATGTTGAGGGTGATCTCTTCCCCATCTCCACTCAGCTTGAAATACCGGTGGCCAGCGTGCTTCCCCTCGATGTCCTTGAATGGGAACGGGATCTCTTCTTTCAGGGCGTTCTTGGCAACGATGACGTTCTGCCCAACTCGTCCGGCAGTCACGTCGAACGTCTTCTCGGTGTAGTTTCCGATCTTGCCCACATGTTCGCCGTTAACGTAGAGGTTGAGATCCGCGGCGATACCCGAGACGTTCCCTGGCCGCTTCACCTTCAGTTTGAACTTGGCTGGTGTGTGTGCCGACGTGCCAGTGTGCCAGAGCACTTTCTCGGTGCTGTCGGTCTGTTTCTCGTAGAGCACTAGGTTACCATCTGACTGGCAAGCGAGGCGGGTCGGTCCCTTCGCCGAAGTGTATGTGGCCCAGATGGGCTTCTCGGGTCCATCTCCTTTCACACCATAAAATACTAGGTTGCCATCGGTTTGCAGAGCAAACCGGGGGTTTTTGACTCCACTGGTGTTGGAACTCCACAAGGGTTTCTCATGCCAATACAGCACCAGATTCCCATCTTCGTGCAGGGTCAGGTGGCACCGGCTGTCGGGGCTGCTGTACGTTTCTCCTGCCTTGAGGTTACGCTCCGCTGTCGAGTAGCTTTCCAGGTTGTGGGCACGGGGTCGATCGGCGGCGAAACTACTCGGGAGGACGACGACGACGATCGAGAGTGTTAACAGGCTGCGCATGAGCGGGGAACCCATTACGAGTGGTGTGGTACCGTCGCATTCACTCCGGCTTTCTCAGTGGATGAGTCGATCGGATCACCAGATGATGACTGTCAGAATCTAGACAGTGTGCCGATTCTACTGTGCCTTCGCCCCGACCGCAAAATGATTTGAAGCCGCCGCTGAATTTGACACAATCATCATCCGTTCTGGTCACCCTCCGCCTCCTCTCGCAGTTCCAGCCCGAGGGCTTCGACGAACTCCTGCGGAGGCGTCACCGTCACCTGATTGCCGTCGATGGTCATTGGGAACTTCACCCAGCGGTTGCCTGGCCGTACCCAGTACACGTCGTCGGAAATAGGGTACGGCTGCTCGGCGAAGGCCCGCTCGGCCCCGACTTTCAGCAAGTGGAAGAACTGCAACCCGGCCTGATCGACCTTGCGGGCGAAGAGCCAGTCGCGGGCCGGGATTGCCACCATCCAGCCGAGTTCGTCGGACTCGGTGGCGTCGCACAGGATCAGGGCGCGGGCGGCGTCGTAGGAGTCGTTGACATGGCCAATCCAGATGCCCTCCTCCTCGTGGGCGAGTTGGAGCCAGCCGTCCGGGGCGGTCGCTTTCAGGTTCTCGATACCGCGTTGCACCCACGTTTCCATCGGCGTGTCAGACTTGTTCGCCATCGGGCGAGTGACGAAGGCCATCATGGTTGGGAAGTCGAGCACCAGGCTTACGGCGAGTTCACCGGCTTCATCGAGTGGCATCCCCCACGGCGCGTGGTCGGCGTCGTCGTAGGGCCGGCCGAGGCGAGCGCGGAGCATATCGGCGGCATCTTCGAGCCGGTCGGGGATCTGGTCGAGGGCGGTGGTGTCGGCGATGTGGGCGTTGGCGAAGAACTCCTTCACCAGTCGTTCTGACAACTCGGCCGGGCTTGTGATGACTCGCCGGTACAGGTTGGCGAGGCCCACGAACTGCTGTTGGCCGTCTTCCCGCTCCACGTCCAGCCCGTCGTCCCGCCACTCCTTGAGAGCGAGGCCGTGATGCTCCAGTTCCCGCACCACTAGGGCACGGAACTCGAACGGATACGATTCGACCGGGGTGTCTTCGTCCGCCATTGGTTGCCCCTCCTACGTGCCACAAGGGTGTGATTGTACGCCGCCACCCCTCTGCTTCCGGGCGAATTGTCGTGTAATACTTCCCGGCCCGGCGTGTTGTGCCGGAGGAGACACGCGGTGCCCCGCACACCGACGGCCGCCGAACTCGATGCCTGGGTGCTGGAAACCGCCCCACGAGCGACGGCTTACGCCCGCTCGCTGTTGCGCGACGCCGACCGCGCCGACGACGTGGTGCAAGATTGCTACTGCCGGCTCTTGGCGAAGGCGAGCGTTTACGACCTGCCACGTGACGGGCTGAAGCTACTGCTGACTGCCGTGAGCAATGCGTGCATCAACGCCACCACCCGCCGGAAAACGGTGTTTCGGCTGGTGCGGGCCGAAGACGACGCGACCGACGATCCGCCCGACCCCACCGCCCCCGCCCCGGATTTAGCCGCATCGGCGAACGAACTCGGGGCGGCAGTGGCAGAAGCACTCGCGGCTCTGCCACCAAATCAACGGGCGGCTGTGGAACTGAAGGGGCTGGGATACAGTCAGCAAGAGATCGCCGAGGTACTCGGCGTGACGCCATCCAACGCCGGGGTGCTCATCCACCGCGGCCGGCAAGCCCTCGCCGCGAGGCTCGGGGCGTTTCTGGAACCGGGCCCGCAGTGACCGGATGAGACCCACGTCATGATCCCCGACCGCCCCGACCCGCTCGATGCTGCCGTCCGCTCTCACCTCGACGCCGAGGCCGCGAAGGTGGACGCTGCCCGCGTGCTGGCCGGCATCAAACGTCGCCGGGCGAGCCGGGATGTGTCCGTGCGCCGCACTCTCCACTGGATGTCGCTCGGGGCCGCCGCCATCGCCGCCTGCTTGCTCGTCGGTCTGTTTCTCACCGGGCAAACGCCCCTCCCGCCGAAGCAGGCGTCGGCTGCCACTGCCGCTGAGTTAGTGCAAGAGGCGAAGGCGGTTCATGAGACGTCCGTTGCCGACCGCTGCTACGCCGTGTCGGCCGATTGGGATCTGAAGCCGGGTATGCCACGGATCGTCAATGCTCGTGCCGCAACCGTCTGGACCCGCGGGGATCAATTCGTGGTGCTGTCGGCGGTGGAAGATGGTCCACCGTGGGCGTGGGGTCAACAGGCCGACGGCCGGGTGTGGCTGGCCCCAAACCGCCTCCATGTGGTTGTGTTCGACAAGGAGGAAGTGAACGACCCACTCGCCCGCTTCTGCGAGTTGATGAGCCTGCGGTTGGTGAGCACTTTGGGCGAGGTACTGGAGAAGTACGAACTCTTCCGCAAGGACTCGGGTCAGCCCGGCGAACCAGTTCGCATCGAGGCGACCCTGCGACCCGCGGTGTTCCCCGGTGCCCGCTTCCGCAAGGTGGAACTGGAACTCGACCCCGAAAACAAGGCGGTTCGCTCGGCCGTGCTGCACCGCTTCCAAAACGGCCAGCTAGAAGGGAAGATCACGTTCACACTCACCGATACGGGTACGAAGCCGGACGACTTCTACAAGTTCGAGGGGCACACGTTGCCGAAGCGGGCAGTGCACGAAGGGCGTCCGCAGGGTAAACCCCCGGCTGGGGATTTCCGGGTGAAGTTCCGCGACGAGCTTTTGAGGAAGTGGCAGAAGAGGTGAACGCTTGGAGCCGAGACCACCAGAGCTTGGTTCCTGAAATTCCTGCTCACCCACGCCCGGCGGCCGGCACTTCATTCGTATGACGCTGAATGACCGCCAACTGCTGGCCAACTTCACTCGCGGGGACCAGTCCGCGTTCGCCGCCCTCGTCGAGCGCCATGGCCCGCTCGTCTGGGGCGTCTGCCGTCGAGCGACGAGCAGTGAGTCGCTCGCTGAAGATGCGTTCCAGGCCGTGTTCGTGGTTCTGGCACGGCGGGCGAAAGGGCTGCACCTCCGCACATCGCTCGCCAACTGGCTGTTCGGTGTGGCATGCAAGGTGGCCAACCGCGCTGCCCAGCGGGAGTACCGCCGCAAGCTCCGCGAGCGGAGCGCCGCCCGCCCAGCCGACCACTCTGCTACCGAAGCCGACCGCACCGGACCCGAATGGGCCGACACCCTCCGCGTGCTCGACGAGGAGCTGGCGAAACTCTCCGAGAAGTACTGCGGGCCGCTCGTCGCCTGTTATTTGCAGGGGAAGACGCAGGACGAAGCCGCCGCCGAACTCGGCTGGACGGTGTTTACTCTCCGTCGCCGCCTCGCCGCCGCTCGCGACCTACTCCGCGAACGCCTCACCCGCCGCGGGGCCGCGCTGTTCGTCGCCCTGTTCGCCGGGGCGGTGTTCGCCAACACCGGGTTCACCACCCCACCGCCGGCCGGCCTGCCCGCACGCACCGCCGCCACCGCGACGAGCACCGCCATCCCCACGTCGGTGGCCTCACTCGCTGGCACGTCGGCCGTGCCGGTGGTGCTCACCACATGCGTCATTGGTCTGCTCGCCATGGTGGGGTTGGTCTTCGCGTTTGGCCCGAGTCCCGCGCCGACACCGGCGACGGCCGCACTTCCAGCGCCGTCATTCACCGCCGTTCCTCCGCCGGCCACTCCTCCCCCGTGGGTGACAGTCCGCGGGCGTGTGACCTGGGCCGGCAACATCCCCAATCCGGAAGTGTTGAACGTGACCGGCGCCGATCAGCCGGCCTGTTGTGCCAACGGCCCACTCACGTCGAACCAACTCCTCATCCACCCGGCGAGCCGCGGGGTGAAGAACGTGGTGGTGTGGCTGCGCCCCGACGCCGATGATCGCACAACCTCCTGGCCTAAAGCGAAAGTTCACCCAGATCTGCGAAACGCAGTACCACGACAGCACATTCTTGATCAACCTCAGTGCCAGTTCGAGCCGCGGGTGATCGCCGCTCGCGAGGGCGATTCGCTCCTCGTTGGCAACTCGTCGGCCATCCGCCACAATGTGACGTTCTCCGATCGCTGGGCGGTGGAATTCGACCGTACCCTGTCGGCGAGCGAATGGCGGGAGAGCGGGCCGCTCTCGGCCGATCGCATCCCGGCGGTGATCCGCTGCGGTATCCACCCGTGGATGCTGGCCCATCTGCGGGTGTTCGACCATCCGTACTTCGCGGTGACCGACACCGAGGGCCACTGGGAAATCAAGCTCGCGCCGGCCGGACGGTGCCGGGTGGTGTACTGGCACGAGTTGGGCTTCCACCGCGGGAAGGCAGGGGCACTGGGATGGCCGACAGAGTTGACGACCGAAGTAATTGAGTTGTCAGCGGTCGAACTGGACTTGCCAAAGCCGTGACGGCGACACTCACCGCTTACCGTGCCTGGTGGCACCCTGTGCATGCGAACCGGGTTCGGAACATCAGGTCGCGGATGGGGTCGCCGTTCGGCGTCTCGCGTCGGAAAAGCTCGACGTTCTCATCCGCCTGAGCGATTCGCGTCTCCAGCACATCGCGGTAGGGCCACTCGTGGTAGGTCCGCGATAGCCGGGCATTTGCATACACGGCTCGGGCCGCCGCGGTGTCTCCCTGTTTCACGAGCATGTCGCCCATGTTCAGGAAGAACCCCTCCCAGTTGTGGGGGGCGATCCAGGAGTTCCAAAGTACCCGCTTCGGCCCGGTCGTCGTTTCCTTGTGAAGGTACTTTTCGAGCGACACCGTGCGACGGTCGTACTTCTCCTCGGCGACCAGATCGACCGTCTGCCACTGGTACTCGACCGCGTCGCGAAACTTGGTATCGGTCACTGGCAGTTCCGAGAGCAGATACCCGGCGGTGAAGAGATTGAACTCCGGGAAGGCCTTCTTTGCGGCCATCATGTTGAAGTACCCGCGGCGGGTCAGTTTCTCGTCGCGGTGGACCTTTCCCTCAGCGAGTTCGGCAGCGGCCAGAAAGCCGGCGTATCGGGCGTCGTCTGGGTCGAGCCGAACCGCTTCGGTGAAATATTTGCGGGCGAGAACTATGTGGTCGGTCACGCCCGGCGACACATGCGGATCCCGCGATCGCTCGCTCACCCGCCAGATGTGAGCGAAACCGAGGTGTGCGGCTGTCACGGAATCGTTCGGGTTATCGAGGTACACTGCGGTCAGGGCGTCGATGACCTTCGGCAATTCTTCGTACCGCCCGCCGTGCAACGTTTCCCAGAAGTGGTCGTTCGCGGCCTTCGACGCCGGGGTGATGCGGGCATCGGGTTTCTTGTCCGGGGCAGACCAAACCGCCACACGTTGTGTCACCACCGCGCATCCCAGGCCGACCAGTGGTACCAATACGAGCAGTACGGCCCATATTTGGCGTGGCATTGGTCCGTGATCCGTGCGGTTCGCCACAGACGGCGCAGGCAGATTTCATCATCACCGCGGTCCCTATATCGCCGTCCGGTACTGGATGCAATCACAATGCCAGTGGGGTTGTGACGGTCGTTTTCGGCCGTCGGTTCCGTGCTGCCTCACGGTGCCACTGCACTGGTGTGGTTTGCCTCAGGAGCGAACTCAGGAAGGTCTTCAGCGGGAGAATAGTCGTAAACAGTCGGCGGTAATGAACTTACCTTCAATATCGCCACGGCAGATCTGTGTGACTATCCTCGCTCTGTTACTCCGGGCGGATGCCTCGTTTACCCAACGGGAAAGTTCGGCGGGCTGTCGAGTACCTCCCGTACCCGGCGTGCGAGCGAGAGCGGGGTGAATGGCTTCTGGATGAACCAATCTCGCGCCGACTCCACCCCCGTCAGGATGACCGCGTCGTCGGTGTACCCGCTCATGTAGACGACCCGCACGCCCGGTCGCCGCTCGCGGACTGCTTCGGCCAGTGCTCGCCCGCCGAGATCCGGCATGACCACATCGGTCAGGAGCATGTCGATTTTGCCGGCATGTTCCGTAGCCATCTGCAACGCCTCAGCCCCCGTCCCGGCTAACAGTACCTGATAGCCTTGCATCTCCAGCACCGTACTTGCCAGTTTGCGAACGCCTTCTTCGTCCTCCGCGATGAGCACCGTCTCGGATCCGCGCGGGGCAATGGTGAGAATGGCGGATTTCGGGCCTGTTGGCGCCTCTTGCACTGCCGGTAGAAAGATGTGAAAGGTGGTGCCGGCTCCCAGTTCGCTCTGCACGACGATTGCGCCGCCCGCCTGCCTCACGATGCCATACACGGTAGCCAATCCCAGGCCGGTGCCCTTGCCCGGACCTTTAGTCGTGAAAAACGGCTCGAAGATATGTGCCTGTACCTCCGGCGTCATGCCAGTACCGGTGTCTGAGACGCTTACCCGCACGTAGGGACCAGGTGCAATCTCGGACGACTCAGTCGGCAGCGGATCAGGTAGGTCCACCACCTTCGTGGTGATCGACAACCGACCACCGCTCGGCATGGCGTCTCGCGCGTTCACCGCCAGGTTCATGAAAACCTGTTCCAGTTGCCCAGGATCCACTTTCACCGGCGGGACATTCCCCAACTCGGTCTCCAGACGCACGGTCTCCCCGATGAGCCGACGGAGCATTCGGGCCGCCGACTCGACAACGTGGTTGATGTTCAGTACTTTCGGCTCGACGACCGCCTTGCGGCTGAACGCCAGCAATTGCGATGTCAGTTCCGCCGCTCGCTGACTGGCCTGGAGCACCTGATTGAGTGGATCGCGCTTCGAGTCGGTGGGCGCCATGCCCATGAGTACCAACTCGGTGTAACCGTTGATGATGGTGAGTAGGTTGTTGAAGTCGTGGGCCACCCCGCTGGCGAGTTGACCCACCGCCTCCATCTTCTGAGCCTGCCGGAACTGCTCTTCGAGCCGCCGTTCTTCGGTCACGTCCCGTGCGAACGCATACATGGTTCCCTGGTCGGGGAGGGGGATAGCTTCCCACGAAAACCAGAGGTAAGTCCCATCCGAGCACTGGTAGCGGTTGACGAATCGATGAACGGACTGGCCTTCGGCCAGTTGCTGGCGAAACTCGGCGGTTTTGGCGCGATCGTCGGGATGAATGAAATCGACCCACGGACGAGCGAGGAGTTCCTCCTCCGACCACCCGAGCAGGCGCGTCCAGGCGGAGTTCACCCGCTTGAATCGGCCGTCGAACCCGGCTACGCAGAGCGGTTCCGGGGCGAGTTCCCACAACCGCTCAAACTCCCGCTGGGCGGCTACAAGATCGGTGATGTCTCGGATGATGCCACAGATGGCGTAAGGCCCACTGCTGTTCCGCAACAGGAAGTTCGTCCAGAGTACCTTCACCTCCTGCCCGTTGGCCAGCCGGAAGGTATGCCGTTCGGTTGTCTGTGCCGAACCTGCCAGCACGGTGCGTTCACCGGCCTCACAGATCTCGGCGATATGCGGTGGGAGTAACTGCCTCGAGCGCTTGCCGACCCACTCAGCCACTGGCACCCCGAACATTTGCGATGTCGCTTTGTTCACAAACACGAAGCAGCCGTTCAAATCCTTCAGAAAGATACACGAAGGTGCTGAATCGATGACCGCCCGAAACCGCTCTTCGCTCTCTCGCACCGCCTGCCCGGCTTGGTCTCGCTCGATCGCGACCCCGGCGAGATGGGCTGCCTCAATAATCCGGTTTGCTTCAGAATTGGTCGCCGATCCTTGTCCCGCTAGCACGGCACGCCGCACCAACTCTTCCGCCCCGGTGAGAATGGCATAAGTCAACCGGTCGAACTCGCCGGGCACACGGTTGTACAGGGCGAATGTGCCGATCACTTCCCCCTTCTCGAAGCTAGGTACGTTTCCGCTCGACAGGATCGGCACCGAGACACACGACCGCAACCCATGACGGAGTGCCACCGCTCGGTAGTCCTCCCATAGCGGGTCGGTGGCGATGTCGGTGACGGTTACCGTTCCCTGCCGAAATGCCGCGGTGCCGCACGAACCCGACTTCGGCCCGATCGGCACGCCATCGACTGCCTGGTTGTACTCCGCCGGAAGCGACCGCCCAGCACCAAAGCGCAGGCACTGGGCAGCCCGATCCACGATCAACACGGAACAGAGCGATCCGGGTAGTTGCTCTTCCACCAACCGAACAACTTCATCGAGAACCTTGTGGAGATTGGCCCCGGCGGCGATCAGTTCGAGGATGCGGTTGTACGCCGTCAACGCCCATTCCGACCTCTTCCGGGCGGTAATGTCCTGGACCGTGCCCAGCACCATCACAGCATTGCCAGACGGTGAACACTCGACCTGAGCGACATTGGCCAACCATCGCACCTCACCCCCCGCTCGCACGATGCGAAACTCCGATGCGAACGGCATCCGCTTTTGCACTGCTTCGTCGAACTTGGCGACCACCGCCAGCCGGTCGTCCGGGTGTATGAGGCGTTTCCACGCCTCCAGAGTACCTTCGAACTCGGAGATCCCGACGACCTTGTACACCTCCTCCGACCACTCGATCCGCTGAGTGTTCAGGTCGAGTGTCCAGACCCCCATGTGGGCGGCATTGAGCGCCAGTTCCGTCCGACGGCTTTGTGTAGCGATTGCCAATTCAGCCTTTTTTCGGGCAGTAATGTCGTAATGGGCCACGACGGCACCCCCGTCCTTCGTGGAGAGAGGGGTGACATGCATTGCGAACCAGCGGCTCTCAGTCGGCGAGTCACAGGGGTATTCCATGACGAAGAATGAACGCTTTCCCCGTAGCACCTCCTCAATTCCCTCCGCCGCCGGTCCCGCTTCATCGGCATTCTCTCCGGTGCAGCTCCGACACAGACCGACGTAGTCGATTCCCACTTCGGTCGATTCCTTAGTTGATTCCCCTCGTGTGTTCTCCTTGGCGAACCGCTGCCACGCCCGGTTGACCTCCCGAATCCGTCCATCTGGTCCGAGTACGGCTACGTGGGCCGACATGCTGTCGAGGATATCGGCCGCATATCGATCGTGGCGCTCCCTCTCGATTTTGGCGGCTCGGTTGGCAGAGATCGGGCGAGAAACCCCCAGAATGCCGGTGACTGTTCCGGTGTCGTCTCGGACTGGATGAACATGGGATTCGATCCACAACCGGCTTCCGTCCTTGTGATAGTCTTCGAATTCACCGTCCCACTCTGCCCCGGCCGCGAGTTGCTGGAGGTGTTTGCTGATCTCGGGACGCGCGACCGGTGGGAACCGCTCGATGAGTGGGCGGTTAATCATCTCGGCCGCCGTCCAGCCGAACAGTTGGGTCGCCGCCTCGTTCCACCCACGAACGATCCCGACGGGATCGGTCAGGATCGCGGCATCCGAGAGTGCCTGGAGAATTTGTGCTTGGGGCATGGGTGGGGGATCATGAATGATCGAATGCGTATCGATTAAATAGAGAAGCGTGCGAAAATTACCAGAAATGTACCGCGAATGAGAGTGCTCCTGAACCACACTCCGTTCGAGCCCGAAAGACTGTTGCGAATTGGAACCCGACCAGGTCCGACGTCTGCCACTGCAAGAACTGGGCAGCGGTGTTCAGGTCTTGGGCGACGGAGCGCAGCACCGACAGAACCTACCCGAGGTTCTGCACCCGTGGGTAGGCGATCGTGGCTTTTCGGATTTCTCGCTGGATGTCGGCAGTCTGAGCAGTGAACGAGGCCTATCGACGGTCACGCCCCATAGTCGATGTCCTCGACGTTCGCTCGGTGCTTGAGGATGAAGTCGCGGCGGCCCTCCACCTCCTTGCCCATGAGCATGCGGAACATCTTCTCTGCCTGCAGGGCGTCGGCCATCGTCACCTTGAGCAGCGTCCGCTTGGTTGGGTCGAGGGTGGTGTCCCACAGGTCTTCGGCATTCATCTCGCCCAGCCCCTTGAACCGCATCACGCTCATCCCGCGCTCGCCCAACCGCCGCACCTCGGCCGCCAGTTCCCGCAGGTCGTTCAGGTCCTTGCGGCTGTCGCCGTTGAGCAGGGTGAATCGCACTGGCGGCTCGCGGCCAGCCAGGCGGGGCAGGGGGATGAGGTCTTTCGGGGCGAACCCGAACTCGGCCAGCTTGGCCACCGCCTTGTTCAGCCCCCGCACCTCATGCCACTCGTCCACGCTGAACCGCAGTTGGTCGAGCGCCTCGGGCGGCTTTTCGCCTGCGCTGACCGCAGCCACGGGCAGGGCTTCGCTCAGGGCCAGTTCCTTGCCCAGCCGCTTGCCCTCGGCCTTGCGGAAGTCGTCCACCTGCTCGGACGTGTGGAAGAAGTGGTCCTTCCCGCCGCTGCGGACGTGGTACACCGGGAAGCCGTCGGCGGTGTGCTTCGCCACGAAGCTCACGAACGGCTGGCCGCGGCGTTCCAGAATGGCCACCGACGCGTCGAGTTCGTTCAGCACCGGCAGGACGCGGATGAGTTCGGCGGCGGTGAGCGTCTTCGCGGTGCCGGCGGAGGCGGCGTCGGTCACGCTCAGGCTGGTGTCGCGGAGGCCGCGGTCCATCAGTTCGCTCGTCATCTCCTCGCGGGTCTGCACGAACCGCACGTCCTTCTTGATGCTTACCTTGTAGAGCGGCGGGCGGGCGACGAAGATGCGGCCCTCCTCCACCAGCTTCCGCATCTGGCGGAAAAAGAAGGTGAGCAGCAGGGTGCGGATGTGCTGGCCGTCGACGTCGGCGTCGGTCAGGATGATGATCCGCCCGTACCGCAGCCCGCCGATTTCTTCGGTGTTGTTGATGTCCACCCCGACGGCCGAGATGAGGGCGGCGATCTCGGCGTTGTTCAGCAGCTTCTCCACCTCCGCCTTCTCGACGTTCAGCACCTTCCCCCGCAGCGGCAGCACCGCCTGGTAGAAACGGTCCCGCCCGCCCTCGGCCGACCCGCCGGCCGAGTCCCCTTCCACCAGGAACAGCTCGCTCTTGTCCCGTTCGCGGGTGGTGCAGTCCATCAGCTTGCCGGGCAGCCCGCCGCCGCTGAGCAGCCCCTTCCGTTCCTTGATGGCGTCGCGGGCCTTCTTCGCTGCGATGCGGGCCTCGGCGCTCAGGTTGATCTTCTTGCAGATCGCCTGGCCGTCCTTCGGGTTCTTCTCCAGGTGCTCGCTGAGTGCTTCGTACATGACGCTCGACACCAGCCCCTCCACCTCCGGGCTGGTGAGCTTTACTTTCGTCTGGCTCTCGAAGCTCGGTTTGGGGTGGGAGATGTTGATGACCGCCGTCAGCCCCTCGCGGAAGTCCTTGCCGATCAGTTCGAGCGATTCCTTGAAGTGGCCGTTCTTCTTGCCGTAGGCGGTGAGCGACCGCGTGAGGCCGGAGCGGAACCCGCTCAGGTGTGTGCCGCCGTCCTTGTTGTAGGCGTTGTTGGTGAAGCACATCTCCAGTTCGGTGTCGCCGGTGGTGTACTGCAAGCACACCTCGACCGTCACCCCGTCGACCTTCTTGTTGACGTAGATCGGCTGGTGGATGGCGTTTTCACCGGTGTTCAACACCGTGACGTACTCGGCGATGCCGAGCTGCGAGTGGAAGCGGTCGCTGCGGCTGTCCCGTTCATCGGTGAGGCTGATCGCCAGACCTTTGTTCAGGAAGGCGATCTGCTGGAAGCGGGTGGCGAGTTTGTCGTAATCGAACTTCAACTCGCCGAATTTCTCCGGGTCGGGCTTGAAGCTGATGCTGGTGCCGGTCTGTCCGCCGGCGGCCGGGCCGAGGTCTTTCAGTTGGCTGGTGGCGTACCCCCGCTCGAACTCCATCTGGTACACCCGTCCGTCTCTGCGTACCTCGGCCTCGCACCATTCGCTGAGTGCGTTCATCGCCTTCGCGCCCATGCCGTGCAGACCGGCCGACGTTTGGTAGGCGGCGTTGTTGAACTTCCCCGACGACCCGGCGACGGTGAGCACTTCTTCGAGCGTTGATTTGCCGGTTTCGGGCTTCACACCCACGGGAATGCCGCGGCCGTCGTCGCTCACGGTGATTGAGTTATCGACATGCACGACCACCGTGATGTTCTTGCAGAACCCGGCCAGGGCTTCGTCCACCGAGTTGTACACCACCTCCCAAACGAGGTGGTGCATCCCTTCGGAGTCGGTGTTCCCGATGTACATGCCCGGCCGGTGTCGGATGTGGGCGGCGTCCTTGAGGGTCTCGATGTTGCCTTCGTCGTAGCTCACCCCGGAGCCGTCGGTGGTGTTGTTCGACATGCGGGAAAATCTCTTCTACGAGAGGCGGAGGCGGCGGTGTTTCCGATCTGTTTATTCTACGGAAAGTGCGGTGAACGCCGAGCGAAGTTGCCGATCAAGGCGGTGGGTGGAAGGTGCTCCGCCACGGAGCGAGAGGGTCAAGAAGGCAACACACCCAGAGGCACCCGCCGCCGGCGGACTTCTGAATCGTAAACCCTGATCCAGCATGAGCTAACGCAAGAAGGCCGAGTGAATTTTTGCGACGTTGGTGGATCTGCCGTTGGCAGTGTTCGTCGCAGTGGCAGTGGCAGTGCACGTCGCCGAACCGAAGTTGCTGTGCTTGTCCTAATCTAGCCTATGGGGATGAACTTCGACGTGTGGGTGATGCGGGGGATCACCACGCCCCGGCCTTGAACTTGAGGTCCGTGAGCGTCTGCCCCGGCATTCGCTTCCGCAGCTCGCCGAGCAGCTTCCGCTTGTGGAACTGAGCCAACTCCTGCACCAGCACACCGTTCCGCACCTCGACCTCCAACACGCCACGACGCAACGCCAGCACGCGGGTCTGGCCGGGCCACTCCGCCGCCACCTCCGCCCAGGCCTCCTCCAGCCGCGAACGCTCGCTCAGCCGGCCCCACCCGCGGGCGGTGAATAGCCGGCCGAGCACGTCGCCGATGTTTTCGGGGCCTTTCTCGGACATGATTGCTCCGTTCGGGTGCTGGCTCTCTCCGAGAGCGGCCCACCCTACTCCCGGTCGCCCATCGGCATGACGAGATACAGGTAGTGCTCACCGACGCGGAACACCGCCGGCTTCGTCTTGTCGGTCATCTCCATCACCGCCGACGGCTCCCCCTCGATCGCCCGGAACATGTCGGTCAGGAACACCGGGTCGAAGGCGATGTCCACGTCGTCGCCGGGGTACTCGGGCAGTTCTAGTTCGACCTCCGAAGATCCCGTCTCGGCTCCGTGGGCCTTCATCGTCACTGTGTTCCCTGAAAAGTGGAAATCCACCCGCTTGTTCTCGTCGTCCGACGTGATGGCCGCCTGCCGCACCTTGGCGAAGAAGTCGCTCACGGCAAATGGGAACTTCACTCCGGCCTTCTTTGGAATGAACTGCTGGTACGGCGGGAAGCGGCCTTCCACCAGCCGAGTCCAGATGGTCGCACGTTCGGTCTGGAACAGGGCGTCGTTTGTCTTCAGGGACACGCGGATCCGCTCGCCGTCGTCGGTCAGGTTGCGTTCGAGCAGGGCGATGGCCTTGAGCGGCACGAGGTGGGATTGGGGCTTGGCTTCGTCTCCACCATGGACCTCGGCCGGTCCTTCGGTGAGGGCGAGGCGTTTGGTGTCGGTGGCCACCAGCCGGGCCTTGCCGTGCTCGGCCTCCCAGAGCACGCCGTTCACGCTGAAGCGGGGGTTGTTGTCCTTGCGGTTGGCGGCGAACTGCGTCCGCTTGATCATCGCCCGCAGTACGCCGGCGGAAATCTCGTGGTACTTGCCCGCCTGGTCGAACGTCGGTACGTCGGGGAATTCGGCCGGGTCGCCGCTCGGCAGGTTGTACTTGCCGCCCCGGAGCGTTACACGGGTGGTTTCGTCGCTTGGGTTGGCATCGATCGTCACTTCGAGGTCAGTCGCTTCGCGCAGGATGTTCACCAGCTTGCCGACGGGCAGCACGGCACTTCCGCCGCGGCTCACCTTAATGCCCCGCAGCTCGTAGCGGATGCCCACCTCCAGATCGGTCGCCATGATGACGAGAGCGTCGTCGTGGGCGGTGGCCTTGATGTTCGAGAGGATCGGCTTGGTGCTACGAGCCGCGACCGCCATCTGGGCGATCTGGCAGGCGGCAAGCAACCCATCGATCTGACACGTCACCTTCATGAGCTTGGTCCTCGGCGATCGGCGGCGTGTCCGGTGTGGTGTTTCTCTTCCCTGGTCGCCGGCCTTCTTTCTTTATCTCTCTTTGAAGTCTAAACACAGTAGCAGGAGTAAGGCGGGGCCGGTTGGCGGCGCACAAACTCCCGGCACGACCCGCGTTCCCTGATATCTCAGGGCGAAACCACTGTAACCCCGGTGTGGAAAAGCCGGCGCGCCGGTGGCGCAATTCTGGCGCGCCGCGACGCGCACAACAACCCCAACCAACAGCGTTGAGAAATGCAGGCTTTGCGCGACTGTGCGCAGCAGAGGCGCGCCGTCGGCGCGACGGCTTTTCCACACCACCACCGACGAACCGCTCCGAGTCGTCACTCCAATCCCCGCCGTAGTTCACGCACCCGCCCGGCCAGTTCGTCGTCGGCCTTCATTGCCACTTCCACCTTCCGAACCGCGTTCATCACAGTGGTGTGGTCCCGCCCACCGAAGTGCTTGCCGATCACTGCTAGCGGTAGCTTGACGACCTCGCGAGCCAGGTACATCGCGATCTGCCGGGGGACGAGCACCGTTCGGAGGCGGCTCGCACCGAGCAATTCCTTCGGCTTCACGCGGAAGGCCACAGCAACTGTACGCGTGATGCGGTCGAGCTGGGGGGTCGGGGGCAGTGGGTCGGCGAGTAGTTCCTGTACCTGCGGGGCGGAGAGTTCACCCTTTCGGGCTGAATTGGTAGTGCGGAGCGTGTCGATCATACCGGCTAGGCGGCGGAGGCTATCGGCCGATTTGGCCAGCCACCCGACGGCCTCGGCAGAAACGCGGAGGTGGACGTTGGCGGCGTACCACTCGGCGAAGAGAGTCCGCGACGACAGACCAAATGGATCCAGGCGAACGACCAACCCACCGGCCAGGCGATTCGTGAGCCGCCGGGGGAGATGAGGAAGCTGTGCCGGCCCGTGGGCAGAAGTAACAAGCGTCGGCCGGCGATGAGCCGAACGCACGTCCAGCATTGCCAGTAGCGATTCCACGTCGGCCGACTTCAGGTGTTGAACATCTTCAATCGCCAGCAGGTCTGTCTGGCGCAGTTCCGTGAGATCCAACGGTTCCCGAGGTAGTTCGGCAGCGGGCACCACCCGTGCGGTGCGCGGGGGTTCGCTTTGGGACACGGCCTTCACCAACGCCTTCAC
>JALOQR010000447.1 GCA_025459365.1 Fimbriiglobus sp. | reverse complement strand
ACCGCCGAGCTGCGGGTGAGCCTGGATGACGAATCGGCGGTGGGGGCGGTGGTGCAAGCGGTGGTGACGAGCGGGGCGAAGATCCTGACGCTGAACAAGGTAGAGCCGACGCTGGAGGACGTGTTCATCCAACTCGTCGGGCGGAAATTGGACTCGATGGAACCGGGAACACAGTGACCGGGTGTGGGTACCCGCGCACTCGGTCACTGTGTTCCCGGTTCCAGGGACTTGATCACCTTCGCCATGTCCGCCGGCAGCGGCATGGCCCATTGCAACTTCTCCTCGCTGGCCGGGTGCTCGAACCCCAGTTCGGTCGCGTGCAGGCAGAGCCGCGGCGCACCGCTCGAGTCAGGGATTTCGGTACCGTCCAGCTTCCGGTGATAAACCTTGTCGCCGCACACCGGGTGGCCAGCCTCACTCAGGTGGATACGAATCTGATGCGTGCGGCCGGTTTCGAGCCGGCAACTCAGAAGCGTGAAGCGGCCTAGCCGCTTCTCGACGCTCACGTGCGTGACGGCTTCTTTCCCCGTGTTCGCCAGCCTCGTGCTCCCCCGCCGTCCATCGCCGCGGTCGCGGACGAGCATCGAGCGAATCGTCTGCGGAGGCAGAAAACCGGACACCAGGGTGAGGTAACGGCGGACGACCGTGTGCTTTCGGAACTGCATTCCCAGGCCTCGCTCGGCGAGCGGGGAGCGAGCGAAGCAGAGCAGGCCGGACGTTTCCTTGTCGAGCCGGTGCACGATCCGTAGCGGGGGCACGGAACGCAGCGGGCGGTGCATTTGCTTGGCGATGGCCCACTGGGTGAGGTCTTGCAGAGTGGGCACAAGTGCCCGGCGTTCCTCCGACCACTCCAGTTCGCTCGGGTGGCGAACAGTGTTGATGCCGGCCGGCTTCTCGACGACGACGACATGGTCGTCGAGATGGCGGATCACCAGCCCCTCGGGGGTAGCCGTCTTCGGCCGATGAACGGGTTTGTCGAGCAGGGTGACGAGTTCGCCTTCGCTCAACCGCCGCGCGGAGTCGGTGCAGACGGAATCGCCCACCTTGACCCGACGAGCTTCGATCAACTTCCGGACGTCGGCCCACGACGGTTGGGTTTCGTGAAGGCGGGAACGCAGCACCTTGGCGAGCGTGTGCCCGGCCTCGGGGATGGCGACGGTAAATGGGTGCAGGGTCATTTTTTGAGGAAGTAGAATCGGATGTCACTGTCGTCGTTGTATGTTGCACCTCTTCTACTCGTTAGTATACCCGGTGCCGCTGGCCGTGCCCCGGCCGCACGAAGCCAACACTCCAACAGTGTGTGACGTCGGGAGTCGGTTCACCGACGCCACACGAACGGTCTGCGATGTGTGCGGTTCGTCATTCCTTCGGGAACTGGTCCGGGTTGTCGGTGAAGATCGCGTCTACCTTCAGTTCCTTGAGCATGTGCCTCATCTCGGCCTTCACGTCCTTGAACTGGCCAGTGCTGCCGCTGCGGCACGTCCACACGGTCACGCTCATGCCGAGGGCGTGGGCGTCGGCGACGAGGCCCGGCCGCTTCAGCACCAACGCCTTGTTCGGGGCAATGCCGTCGGCGTACTCCTTCATCTCCTTCAGTTTCTCGGCGGTCTGATCGACCGTGAACAGGTACACCAGCGGCAGCCTGCACGCGTGGTCTTTCCGCAGCGCCTTCAGGCTCTCCGCGCTGAACGACTGGATGACCACCGGCGTCTTCGGGTCGGCCCCCGGCGCGTCCAGCTTGTTCGCCTTCAGCACGGCCATCAGCTCCTTCTCCATGTTCAGCCCGAGCTTGCCGTACACCTCCGGGGCTTTCGTCTCGGGGATGATGCCGGCCTTGCCCTTCACAGCGTCGATCATCTGCTGGAAGGTGGGCACCCTCTGCCCGGCGAACTTCTTGTCCTTCCACCCCCCGGCGTCGAGCATCTGAATCTCCTTCAGGGTGAACTCGGCGACCGGCCACGTCTTCTTGCCGTTCACCTCCTTGGCCCGATCCGGGAACACGTCCTTCACGTTGGTGGTGCGTTCCAGGGTGGTGTCGTGCAGGCAGACGAGCACGCCGTCCTTGGTCAGTTGCAGGTCCGGCTCGACGAAGTCAGCGCCGTACTTCAGGGCCAGCTCATACGCCGCGAGGGTGTGCTCGGGGGCGTCGAACGACGCCCCGCGGTGGGCAATGCAGGTGGGCTTGGTGTACGGGGCGACGGGTTTGTCCGCGGCAACGGCGACGGACGCGAGAACCAGCAGGGCGGCGAGTGAACGCACAGGGGTGCCTCCGGGGGAATTGCAGAAAGGGTAGAAGGCGAGGAAGAAGGATGAGTGAAGGCGTTGACTCCGGTGCGAAGATGCCGGATGATCCCGCGACCGAAACGGAGAACTCCCGTGAGTGAAGAGAACGCTTGGCTGGAGCAGGCGGTGAACGTCCTGAAACGGCTGAAAGAGGGCTGGGGGCTGATCGAGTGGTTTCGCAAGAAGTTCAACGCGACGAAGTCGGCGTCAGAGCAGGTGGGTGAACCGTCCAAAGGCATCCTCATCATCGGCCCAGGCGGGACGGGTAAAACGACGCTGGCGAAGTTGCTGTCCGGGCAACTCGACGCTTGGGTGTTCGGTGACGCTTGGACATACTCCGAAAGCTACACTGAGGAGAGTTACACCTTGACGGGCGACCCGAAGGTGGAATTGGTGGTTCCGGCCGGACAGGAGTACCGCCGGGCGTCGTCGTGGGCAGACGTGCGAGCTGACATCGTCAGAGGGCGGTACTCTGGGGTCATCGTGGTCGCAGCCTTCGGGCATCACACCCTT
>JALOQR010000446.1 GCA_025459365.1 Fimbriiglobus sp. | reverse complement strand
CCCCCCCCTGACAGCTCTTCCCCCCGGTCGGCGGTAAACCACCAATTGACAAGGAGATCCGCCGGTTACCTCGCAACACACAAGGATTGATCAGATGGTTGCCCCAACACCACAACCGACCGAGAACCGCCCGAGCGCTGGCCCCCTACCCCATCCCCCGCAGCACCGCCTCGACCAACTCTTGTGGGCCGGCGACATCGACGAGCCACGCGTCCTTGAAGACGGTCAACTCGGCCGCAGCCAAGCGATACCGAGTAAGGCCGACGCCAAACAGCGGGTCGTCATGCCAGGTGTCGTCGGCCACGAACCCCAGGTCGCGGAGGACTTCCATCAGCCGCAACTGGGTATCGAAGTCGTCGGCGGAACAGATTTCGGCGCGGTGCATCACTCCCACTCGATGGTGGCCGGGGGCTTGCTGCTCACGTCGTACACCACTCGATTGACGCCTTTCACCTTGTTGATGATGGCAGTGGAGACGCGTGCGAGCAAGTCGTGCGGCAGGTGGCTCCAGTCGGCGGTCATGAAGTCGTCGGTCTGCACGCACCGCAGGGCCACCGTGTTCTCGTAGGTGCGGCCGTCGCCCATCACCCCCACGCTTTGCACCGGCAGCAGCACGGCGAACGCCTGGCTTGTCTGGCGGTACCATCCGCTGCGGTGTAGTTCGTCGAGGAAGATGGTGTCGCACTGCCGAAGCACGTTCAACTTTGCCTCGGTCACCTCGCCCAGCACCCGCACCGCTAGCCCTGGACCCGGGAACGGGTGCCGCCACACGACTTCGTCGGGCAGGCCGAGTTCCTTGCCGAGCCGCCGTACCTCGTCTTTGAAGAGATCCCGCAGCGGTTCGACCAACTCAAACCCGAGTTCCTTCGGCAGCCCTCCGACGTTGTGGTGCAGCTTGATGGTGGCCGCCGGGCCGTCCGGGCTACCGCCGCTCTCGATCACGTCCGGATAGAGCGTTCCCTGGGCAAGAAAGTGGGCGTCGGGGATGCTCTTCGCTTCGTGTTTGAAGACGTCGATGAAGGTCTTGCCGATCGCCTTCCGTTTCTCCTGAGGGTCGGTCACGCCCTTGAGTGCGGAGAGAAACCGTTCGCCGGCATCGACGACGTGTAGGTCGGCCTGGAACCAGTCGCGGAAGGTGTGCCGCACCACCTCGGTTTCGCCCGTCCGCATCAGCCCGTTGTCCACGTAGATGCACGCCACCTGCTTGCCGATCGCCTTCACCAGAAGTGCCGCACACACGCTCGAATCGACCCCGCCGCTCAGCCCGCAGATCACCCGCTTGTCGCCGACCCGCTCCCGCACCGCCGCCACCGTCTGATCGATGAAGTTGCTCATCTTCCAGTCGCCGGTGCAGCCGCACACGTCGCGTAGGAAGTTGGCCAGTACGATGCCGCCGTGCGGGGTGTGGCTGACTTCGGGGTGGAATTGCAGGCCGAAGACCGGCTTGGACGTGTGCTTGACGGCGGCGAGCGGGCAGGTGTCGGTGGCGGCGAGCGGCACGAACCCGCCGGCTGCCTGCACCTGATCCCCGTGACTCATCCACACGGTGCTCTCGGCCGGGTAGCCGCGGAACAGGCTGTTGGCGTCGGTCACCCGGAGCGAGGCCCGGCCGTACTCACGGCTGTGTGCCCCGCCCACCTTCCCGCCCATGAAGTGGCAGGCGAGTTGCATCCCGTAGCAGATGCCGAGCACCGGAATGCCGAGGTCGAACACAGCCGGATCGCAGTGTGGAGCGCCCGGCTCGTAAACGCTCGCAGGCCCACCGGAGAGGATGATCCCCTTGGGGTTCAGCTCCCGAATCCGTGCGGCCGGCAGATCGTGCCGGACGATCTGGCAGAATACGTTCAACTCCCGCACGCGCCGGGCGATGAGTTGCGCGAACTGCGAGCCGAAGTCGACGATCAGCACGAGGTCGTTTGGCATGGGTTACTCACCGCGAGGGCGCGGAGAAAGAATGAGATCGTTCTTTCTCCGCGCCCTCGGCGCACTCCGCGGTGAATCATGTCTTTCCGAGTTCACTGGCCCGGTCCGTGGCCGCAACGACGGCATCCATCGCGGCGGCGCGGAAGCCCGCCCGCTCCAGGGCGTGCAGGCCGGCGATCGTTGTCCCGCCGGGGCTGGCGACGGCGTCCTTGAGGGCCGCGGGGTGAGTGCCGGTTTCCAGCACCATCTTCGCCGACCCGAGCACCGTCTGCGCTGCCAGGTTGAGCGCCACCTCGCGGGGAAGCCCGGCCCGCACTCCACCATCGGCCAGTGCTTCAATGAACACGTACACGAACGCCGGCCCGCTGCCGCTCAGCCCGGTGACAGCGTCGAGCAGTTTTTCGGGCAGGGGGAAAGCGGTACCGACGGAGGAGAACAGCTTGCCGACGAGCAGCACATCATCCGGCGTGGCGGCGGTACCGGCGGCGAAGCCAGCGGCAGACGCCCCGACCAGTGCCGGGGTGTTCGGCATGACACGGACGACGCGGCTGTCGCGGCCGAGGTGGTCGGCCAGTTGATCGAGGGTGATACCGGCGGCGATCGACACCAACAGGTGATTTCGGGTGACGTGCGACCGCACGTCGGAAAGGACGGCGGCCATCACCTGCGGCTTGACGGCGAGAACGATCACCGAACAGGCGGCCAGTACGTCCGCGTTGGTGGCGGTGGTACGGATGCCGGTGGTCGCGGTGAAACGATCGCGAGCGTTGGGGTGCGGGTCGGACGCGACGGCGGCAGTGCGGTCGAGCAGGCCGGCCGCAATCCAGCCGTTGGCCAGGGCGGTGGCCATCTGACCGGCACCGAGGAACCCAATGGGAGGCGTCATGACGTCGGCCGCGGGGAAACCGACATGATAGCAGCCACTGCAAGGTGGCAAGGCATACTGGCCCCGTGCCGCGAGCTGAGCGACGACATCCGTCGGTTGACGCTGCTCAACTCACCGAGATGACTACCCCTTCGTGCCAAGTTCGGCCAGCAGTTGGGCTGCCTTGTTGGCGTCGTCGGCGTGGTCAAACTGGGCAAAGCCGACAAACTTGCCGTCGATCACCGACATCATCAGGCCGTGCAGGTTGATGCCCGCCTTCTCCCACTCCATCGTCACCCGCCCGCCCAGGCCGGTGGTGTCGTCTCCCTGGAACCGCATGACGATCGGCTCTTGCACCTCGTGGAAGCCAGCTTTCTTCATCAGGTCGAACTCGGCCTTCACCTGCCGCGGAGCGACGAACAGATCGCCCTGCCCCGGTTTACCTTCAGCACGCTCGCTGTGGACATACTCCAGATGCACCCCGGCCTCGGCCAATGCCTTGAGCCGCCCCGCTGTACCACCCGGCTTGTCTTCCACCGGGGCATGGTACACGTGGACACGGTACATCTTGAACATGGGTCAGCCCTCTGGGGGACCGCTCGACGCGGCAAGCGTCCAGTGCGAACCCCGCGTTTCCGATCTTACCCCGACAGGAGGCGAAAGCAACGGGTGGGAAAGGGAACGGCGTGAGTGCGCGGGTGTTTCCCCCACACACTCACGCCGCACCTCCAGATTACTCCAGGACTACTTGCCAATTCCGGGTGGCAAGTCGCTCTTACCTAGCCCGCTGTGGTAGATCTTGGGCAGGTAGGTCCAGATGTCAAACTTCGGGTCGTTGTCGAGGTCGTGGCAGTTCATGCACATGGTCTGGAGTTGGTTGATCAGCCGCCGCTGGGTGGCCGGTACCGGAACCCGCCCTCGCTCGGCCTCGGGTAGTGCGGCCATCTTGTCGAGCAGCGCTTTGTCGACCTTGTCGTCCTTGGTCAATTTCCATGGAGCGAGCAGTTCGAGGAGCGTCTTGTCGGTTGGTTTTTCGGCGTGGCCGCTGCCGGGGCCGTGGCAGTTCTCGCACTGATTGTGCAACAACTTGGGCGTCTTCTCTCCGCTCTCGAATCCACCCGTGAAGCCGAACCCGGTGGTGTGGCAACTCACGCAGTCGGGGTCGTATTGTCTCAGACCCGGGCGAGTGGCGTACTTGACCAGGGCATCAAACGCGTGCGAGTGCTTCGACTCGCCCCATTTCTTGACCTCGGCTGCGTGGCACTTCACGCATGCCTCCGACCCGATGTATTTCAGCCCCTCCACTTTCGCCTGGGCAGGGTGATCCTTCCGCTTGTACGCTTTGAGCAGGTCGTCCTTCTTCACCTCGGCCGTGTACTTTTCGAGCATGCCGAGCAACTTGTGATCCTTCGACTCGACCTTCTCCGGGGTAAGGTATTCCTCACCGAGCGGAACCAATTGGTAAAATAGACGGACCCCTTTGTCGGTCTTGAACACCCCAACCAACCCGACGTTCTGTCCCTTGTGTCCGACGTGAACAATCTGGGTGGTGGGGGCCTCTTTACTTGGGAACGGGGTGCTGAAACTGGGAGCGAGGGCTTCGGAGTCGTCGCTGGCTCGCACGATCAGCCCGATGCCAGGGTTGTCCTTGGCCACCTGCATCGCCTCGATCTCGCTCCCCTGGTAGAGCAGCACCTTCAGGTCGGGCTTGCTCTTGTCAAACTTCTTCAGGGCGTCGGGCAAGCGGGCGGACACCTTCTCGAAGTCGTACGCCTTGTCGATTCCGACCACTGCCGCCGCCACCGATGGGGCAACCATGCCGACCACCCCGACCGTTGCCGACTTACCCTGGTACACTTCCACGTCTTCGACCAGCGGGCGAGCGCCAGGCACTTTGAAGAAGTCCTCACGGACGGTCGCCTTGATCGGCTTGCCGTCCTTGTCCCG
>JALOQR010000445.1 GCA_025459365.1 Fimbriiglobus sp. | reverse complement strand
TGACCGGCCCCATCCGGGGCGGGGCCAGCCCCTGCGGGAGTTGCACCCCGGAGAGGCGTTCGTTCACCAGTTGGCGGGCGAAGTAGATGTCCGTTCCGTCCTCGAAGATGATGACCACTTGCGAAAGGCCGAACTTCGAGATCGATCGCATGGTCGTCACCTTCGGCAGCCCGGACAGGCTCTGCTCGATGGGGTAAGTAATCTGCTGCTCGACTTCCGCCGGCCCGAGCGACGGGGCGACAGTGTTGATCTGCACCTGCACCGGGGTCGTGTCGGGGAAGGCGTCGATGTCGAGGTAGCGCAGCGACACCGCACCAGCGACCGCCAGGGCGACGGCCCCGAGTATGACGAGCCAGCGGTACTTGAGCGAGAAGTCGATGATCGCGTTCAGCACGGGTCGGGCCTCCTTGTTACTTCTTGCTGTGGCAGGCACAGCCTTCGCCGAGGCTGCCGCGCAGAAGTTCGGTCAGGAGCAGCCCGCTCCCTTTGGTGACGACCAGTTCGCCCGGCAACAGGCCGGCGGCGATCTCGGTGTTCTTGTCGTCTTTGGCCCCGACCCGCACCTTTCGGACGTGAAACACCTTGTACTCCGACTTCAGGTAATCCTTGTCGCGGACGAACACGACGTGGCAGCACCCCTCCCACTGGACCGACTCGTTCGGCACCGACACGACTTTCTCTTCCTCGCGGAGGATGACCCGGCCCGACCCGAACGTGTTCGACACGATCTTCTGCTCGGGGTCGGCGAGGTCGGCCCGGACCTTCACGGTACGGGTCTTTGGATCGGCCTGGGAACTGCGCCATGCGATCTTGCCCGCCAACTCTTTCTGCCGGTTGTCGGGTTGGAACCGCACCGTTTGGCCGACCGCGACCCGGTGGGCGTCCTCGCCCTTCACGTCGAGGGTCAGCCACAAGTACCGGGTGTCCACGACCTCAAAGAGGATGCGTGTGGTGTCCACAACTTCACCTGCGACCACCTCCCGCGACATGACCCGCCCATCGAGCGGTGCGACCAGCGGGAGCAAGTTCGTGGTTGCAGTCTCGCCCAACGTGGCGGCAAGGTCGGCGGGGATGCCGAGGAGGTGGAGCTTGGCCTGGAGTTGATCGGCGGTCAGGAGACGCACGTCCGTCGCCTTGATCGGCAGGCCCAGGTTCGTGAGTGCCTGACACCCGGCTCCGACCCGGATCTCGGCTTCGCGGAGAGCGGCTTCGGCTTCCCGCAACCGCGCCGCGGGGACGGCCCCGGCCGACTCCTTGACGCTGGCGACCGTCTGTTCCCGCAACTGGAGTGTGGCCAACGCCTGAAGGAGATCGGCCTTCGCCTTGCCGACCTCGGCGGCGTCCACTAGGGCCAGCACGTCACCGGCCTTCACCTCCTGGCCGAGGTGCTTGTACACCCGCCAGACGGTGCCGGGCGACCGGGCCGACATGTGCGCCACGCGCGTCTGGTCGTACCCGATCTCGCCCGGCCCGGTGACGAACTCGACCGCCGGTGCCGTCCAGACCGGCTCGATGTCGATGCCGGCTTTCTTGGCGTCGGCGGCGGTGGCGAACTGGATGCGCCTTTGGTGCGTCTGGCAGTTCGGGTTGTTGGCCGGGCGGTCGGCGAAGTCGAGTGACCGCTTGGCCCGGCCGAGGTCGGCCTGGGTGATCGCCGGCGGCTTCGGCAGTTGGGCGAGTGCCGGGTGGTCGAGGACGCACTCGGGAACGCCGTGGACGCCGCACCAGCCACGGGCCTTGCCCTTCGGTAGCAGTGCGTCGTCGCACTCGATGCAGGCGGACTCGGGGACGTTGTGTTCGGCACACCAGTCGTCCTGCTCCGCGACGTGACCGTTCAACTCCGAGAACTTCGGCAGCTTCCAGCCGGTGTGGTGGCCCCACCAGCCCACTGCCCCGGCCCCGGCCAGGACGAGCAACGTCGGGATCGCACCGAGGATCAATGCGAAGCCGCTGCGGATGGGGTTCCGCCGGGGTCTGGTCGGTGCAGGTGGGTTGTGGCCTGCCGGCTCCCGTACCGGCGGCTCCATGACGGCGTGTTCGGACATGACGACTCCCAAGAACCGAATGATCGAAGCAGTGGCCCACCCACGCCAGCGACGTGGTATGACCGAGTACGAAAGGTGGATGACGATCAGCCGTGCAGAGACGCGCAGCCGCGTTCGCAGGCAGATAGAATGGAGGTGAACTTAAATGACGAGGGCGCAGTGCGCTAGATAAAGCGGCGGCGAGGACGGCCACTGCCCTGCGGGCGAAACAGGGCGTAGAGCGGAGGGAGCACAGGTAGGTGACCGGAAGGTGCCGACGTCACAGATTAGGGCGTAATCAACTAGCGAATGAGCCGGATTGACCGAGTCGATGCGATCAATACTCAGTGTCGCCAGACAGCCCGGCGCATGGTCGTTGTGGGACGGGTGAGGGTCATTCGGAGAGCCTGCGGGTGCAATCAGACCGTGACCGGGCGTGGCAGCGGAGTGGTGCTTCGAGCAACAGTTCGACTTGACCCCGGCCAACGGGGCGATGCGGGCAGGCGAGGATTTTGGCGACGGGGATACTAACCCTGAGCCACCGGCTTTGCATGTGCAAAAGCTCGGGGGGAGAAGTAGTGGCACGCAGGCCACCCACATCAAGATTCGCACCAAGGTGCTCAATTCATCACCCTAGTTCCTATGGGACTCGATTGACAACCTACTCGAAACGTTCTCCGCCGTCAACGCCATCACTTTACTAAAGTTGGCGGTTGGGGTTGATACGCAGCGTCCCGGTGCTTACGATATCGTTATGAGGCTACTGGCACTCACAATCTG
>JALOQR010000145.1 GCA_025459365.1 Fimbriiglobus sp. | reverse complement strand
GTATGTGTGTGGCAGGTGGCAGTGTGGCAGAGAGGGGGGGTGCCCTGACCCGATGCAACCGAGTCACTCGTACTCCCGTCTTTGTGTCATGTGAGCCACTCCACTCCTCTCACCGACCCCGGATCGCTCCGTGGGGAGTGGAAGGGTTGCAGTCACGCTTCAGGGTGTACCCACGTGACGCCACGCTCAAGCGCGACTCTCAACTCAACTGGTGTGACTCGCCATCCATTCTGCGATCGCCGCGGTAAGCTTGCCATCGTTATCCATGAGCGGGACCTTGTTCTGCCCGCCCATCTTCCCACGGGCGGCCATCCAGCGGGCGAAGCCTCCCTCCGGCACCACGCTCACGACCGGCATCAGCATGGTCAGATCGTTCACCCGGTGGGCGTCGTAGTCTTCGTTGAGCCGCCGCAGTTCGGCGTCCACGTCGGCCGCGAACGCCCCCAAGTCGGCCGGCGGTTTCCCCCGGAACTCAATGTGGTACAGGTGGTGCCCCGGCTTCGTCGGGTCGGTCGAAAACACTGGGCCGACGTGGAGGTCGGCCGTCAGTACCCCGCTGTTGGCCGCCGCCGCCGCCACTGCCTTCGTCACCTCTTCTTCGATCAGGTGCTCACCGAACGCGGAGAGGAAGTTCTTGGTCCGCCCGCTGAACCGCAACAGCGGCGGGTTCACGCTCTCGAAGGTGATCGTGTCGCCCACCAGGTAAGCCCACATGCCGGCGCAGTTCGAAAGGGCGACGGCGTACACCACGCCGGGTTGCACGGTGGCGAGCGTGTGCCGCGTTGGGCGGTCGGTAGCGAGTTTGCCGTCCTTCAACTCCTCGGCCGGAATGAACTCGAAGAAGATGCCGTGATCGGGCACCAGCCGGAGCATCTTGTACCGGGGATCTTCGGTGGCGATGAACCCCTCGCTACACGGGTACACCTCGCAGAACTGCACTTCGTCCGAGCCGATCTCGGCCTTGAAGGTGTTGCGGAACGAATCAAACTTGGTACCGCCGTGGACCACCAGCCGTAGGTGCGGCCACACCTCGGCGATGGTCTTCTTCCCGGAGACCTGCTTGACCACATCGAACAGCTTGAGCATCCACGACGGTACCCCGCTGATGGCCGTGATCGGCTCGCGGAGCGACCGCTCGGCCAGTTGGCCGAGTTTCACCGTCCAGTCCGAGATGTAGCTCAGTTCCTCCGGCGGAAACACGTAAGGCCGGCCGGCGAGCCGTAGCTCCTTGGAGGCGATGGCGCTCAGGTCGCCGGCGGCGCTGCCGTCGGCCTGCTTGCGAAGGTTGGTGGAGCCACCGAGGAAGAAGAACTTGCCGGTGAACAGGCGGTGCCGGGGGAAGGCGTTGCGGTAGAAGGCCATCGTCGTGAACGCAGCCTTCTTGTTCGACTGAATCATGGCCCGTGAGATGGGGATGTATTTCGTCGCCCCGCTCGTGGTGCCGCTACTCAGGGCGTAGTACGGGATCTTCCCCGGCCAGGTGATGTTGTCCAGCCGCGGGTAGGCGGCCTTCCAGTAGAGTTCCCAGAACTGTTCGTAGTCTCGCAGCGGCACACGGGCCTGGAAGTCGGCGACGGTGTGAATTTGGTCGAACGAGTGCAGTCGGCCGAAGGCGGTACCCTCAGCTTTGCGGACCAGCTTGAGAAGTTGGGCCTCTTGCACGGCGGCGGCGTCCATGCGATCGAGCCGACGGGTGCGGACGCGGGCAGCAGCCACCAGCCCAGCATCGGCCATGCGGCGGACGAACTTCGACCCGGCGAGCTTGGGGACGATCCAGCGAGACGGCCGCGGCATGAAAAAGCCTCCGTCAACAACGACGGAGGCATGATACGCCCACAATCGCGGGGCGAACCGCAGCTCCGTCGCTCACTCCTTCGCCAACTGAATCAGGATCGACTCGCCGGCCTTGAATGTCACCTTCAGCGGGCTGACCTTGGCGTCGGCGTACTTCTCCGGCAGCAGGTTTTTCTCCTTCGTCTCCCCGCTGTAGTACTTGCCGTTCTCGGTCTGGAAGAGTGTCACCGCGAAATCACCCTCGGGCAAGCCATCGAATGCCTTGAGTGTGCTCGGGGTGAACTTGCCTTCGGAGTTGGTCAGGGCGTCGGCGACGTACTGGGTACGGGCAGGAGCGGTGTCGGTGGCGGCTACCTTGCGGAAGAACCCGACCGTCACCCCGGCCAGCGGCTTGCCGTCCATCAGCAGTTGCCCACTCGCCGGCACTGGCTTCGGTGGATTCCGCACCACCACGCCCGGTTCGTTGTTATCTTTCTGAATGGTGTCTTCCGGTAGGATGCCATCGAGCATCACGTGCGAAATGATCGGCCCGCCCTTCTTCATGGTGATCCAGGTGATGTGATCGAATTCGCCGTACTCCACACCCCGCAACCGGCTGCCCCCGCCGGTGGTCGCCAGTTGATAGTAGTTCATGCCGTTGCGGGTGAACTTCTGGAAGCGGTGAACGTGGCCACAGAACACCGAGTACTGCCGCCCTTCCAGTACCTTCTCGAACGCCGCCCACCCGTTCTTCTCCAGGTCGGAGGCGGTCCACAGCGGCTTGTGCAAGAACACATTCACCCAACGGATGCCCTTCGTCTCTTCCAGCACCTTCTTGAAGTATTCCGTCTGCTTCGCTGACACATAGCTCGCCTTGTACTTCTTCTTCTCGTCGGGTTCGTTCGCGTCTTCGTCCTCGCTGTTGACTGCGAAGAAGAGCACCCCCTTGTACACGAAGTGGTAGAACTTTCGGCCGAACCGAGCCTTCCAGTCGTCGTTCTGCACGCTGTTGGTCAGGTCGTGGTTGCCGGGTACATAGAAGAAGGGCATCTCGAACTTGGCGGTGATGCCGTTGAACTCTTTCCACTCCGCCTCGATCTGCTCTTGCTTGGTGCTGTACCCCTGGATGAGGTCGCCGACGCTCAGCACGAATTCGGGCTGAAGCAGGTTTAGCCGCTCGACGGCACGGGTGAAGATCTTGCCACGGTTGCCGCCGGTGCGGTCGGACACCACGGCAAACTGGAAACTGTCCGGGTCGGCGTTGGCCTTCAGCCCGGTCCATGGGTTCTTGTCTTCGGAGGTCGCAATGATGCCGGCGGTGGCATCGGCGGGCTTGGCGTCGCCCTGGGTCGGTACAGCTTGGGAAACGACGACGGCAGCGGCCAGAATGGCCAGCACACCGGCGGCAAGGAGGACACGTTTCATGGCGGGGAGGCTCCGCGAGAGAAGGAATGAGCGAGAGCATACCCACGATGGCGTGCAAAGGGAACCGGCCCCTGTGAACCTTCACCGAAGTTTCGCAGGGGCGTAGCGGGGTTGTGGCGAGGGGTGAGTAGCGGTAGCATCCGTCGAGCCACGGAAACAATCCATGCGCCAGAGCCTGCTCGCCGCTGCCGCCGTCGTCGTCGCCGTCACATCGCTCACCTCTGCTCCGGTACCCAAGAACCTGCCGGGGGCCGGGCGGATTTACGTCTGGGGTATTGGTACTCCGCCGACCCTCACTCTGCTGTCGCCGGACGGGGAACACCTGACGGACGTGAAGCTCGGCACCAAAGAGGCAGTTCGTTTCCTATCGATCTCCCCGGGCGGGCGGTACGCCGCCGTCGAGCGATTCGGACGACACCCCGGCAGCCCCGGTTCCTGCTGGCACGTCCACCTGATCGACCTCAAGTACCCCGAGGACGAGTTGCCCGATCCAGTCGCCGCCGGTTGGAACCCACAGGTCTGCTGGTCTGCGAACGGCCGCACCGCCTATATCTCCACCGACACCGAAGACCCCTTCGACGTGCCGAAGGAACGCCAGGCCGGCAAGCTGGTGTTGGCGCTCGACACCAAGTCCGGCGACCTCACACCGCTCCAATTCACCGGGCGGCACGGCCTGATGGACTTGTCGCCGGACGGGCGATCGTTTCTGAGCCGCGAGGCAGTGTTGGTGGAGAAGAAGGATTGGGTTTACTCGTATCACCTGTTACGAGGCGAGGCAGAGTCGTCGGTGACGTTGTCGTCGGGCGTCGCGCCCCACGCCTTCCATCCCGACGGCAAGCGGTTGTTCGCCCGACGTCAGGGTGACGACGGCGTGGGCGGATTGCTGGTCGACATTGTGAGCGGCCGGGAGGAGGTTCTCGGCTGGTCGTCCAAGGTGAAAGAACAAATCGGCGACACCCCGTTCAATTTCGAAGTGTCCCCGGACGGGAAGCGGGTGGTGGTCATCTGGCCCCGCGTTGTGGAGAAACCCGACGGGTGGAAGTACAACTTCCCGTGTCGTGTCAACTCCCTCGCGGTGTGCGACCTAGACGGCGGCAACTTTAAGGTAATCTACACTCCGGAACCAAAGACGATGGCCGAGTTGAACAAGGTGCAGATCCGCGGCTTCGAGTGGCGGTGAACCGCTATCCTGTCGGCATCTCCCCTGAGGCCCCGTCATGGGCAAAGCGCACTCCCCGGGCTTTCTGAAGGTCACTACCGACGCCCGCAGCCGCGTCACCGAATGCACCGTCGCCGACGTGAAGGCCCGCCGCGCCGCCGGTGAGGCATTCACCCTCATCGACGTCCGCGAAGACCGCGAGTACGCCACCGGCCACATCCCCGGTGCCGTCCACATCGGTCGCGGGGTGCTCGAACGCGATATCGAACGAGCCATTCCCGACCCAGCCACCCCGATCGTGCTGTACTGCGGCGGCGGGTTCCGGTCGGCTCTGGCCGCCGATAGCCTGCAAAACATGGGCTACACGAACGTGATCAGCATGGACGGCGGATGGACGGGGTGGGTGAATAGCGGCGGCGAGGTGGAGAAGTAGTCGGGCGTCACGCTCTCTCCGAGAACGGAAGGTGATTGCCGCTCTGGGAGAGAGAAGGCCGCCCGACTACTTCGGCCCGCCGAGCACACCGCTTGGGCTTCGCAGCCACGCCACCAGCGGCGGCTGCTTCTCCCCTTTTGGTAGGTTGTCGGCATTCCGTGTCACCGCCTCGGCGATCGCTTCCCCGATCGCCGGGTGGTCAAAGCACAATTTCTCCATCGCCCCCTTGAGTTGCGGCCGAGGGATGGCGTTCACTGCTTCCTCCAACTTTCTGTCCGACTCCCTCGCTCGGTCTTGCTGGGCCAGCACCATCGCCTGTCCGAACTTGCTCAGAACCATCGGCGACACGGGGAGGGCGTCGGCTTTGCCTGTCTTCGGACCGGCCTCCAACCCCTTGAATACCTCGTCGGCCTCGTCCCATCGGCGCTCGCCGGCCAGTAGCAACCCCAGGTGAAACGCCGCTGTGAGGTGGTCGCGGCCGAACGGCGTGGCCTTCTTCACCCGATCCCGCAGGACCGACTCCCGGGCCGACATCAGCGGTGTCGGCAGTTTCACTTCAGGCAACCCCAGAGCCGACGCCGGTAGCGGCTCTAGGCGTTGATCAGCCCGCGTTGCCGCCCACCACCCCACCCAGCCGGCGAACAGCACTAGCACCGCCGCGGCGGCCCGCCACGGCCAACGGTTCGAGACGCGCGGGACCGCAAATGAGGGCACCGGCCCAACGGTCGAACTCGACAGCGACACAGTCAGTTCGGGGATGGGTTGCGTGGCGGTAAGATCAGAACTCCGTGCTTTGTGAACGCGAGCGAGGTCGCGGAGTACATCCTTGGCCGATTGGTAGCGTTCGGCCGGGTCTTTGGCCATCAGCCGGTGAACGAGGGCGATAAGGTCCGGGGGGAGGTCGGGGCGAAAGGTGGTGAGCGGCTCAGGCGGCTGCTGCACGTGCTTGGCAGCCACCTCGAAGGCGGTGTCTCCCTTGAAAGGGGGAAACCCAGCGAGCAGGTGGTAGGCAGTCACTCCAAAGCTGTACAGGTCGGAGCGATGATCGACCGGCTTGCCCTGAACCTGCTCAGGCGACATGTAGAGTGGGGTGCCAAGAGTGACTCCGCTCTGGGTGAGACTGAGCGGTTGGGCATCGGCGGCATAGTATCGGCTCAGCCCGAAGTCGGTAATCTTCACCTCCACTTTCCGAGTGAGCAGGATGTTCTCTGGCTTGATGTCGCGGTGGACCAACCCCGACTCGGCCGCTCGTTGCAACCCGGATGCCACCTGCCGCAGCACAGCCAACGCCACCGCCAACTCTGGCGAGCCTTTCCGCTCCAGGTAGTCTCGCAGGTTGCGGCCGTCAACATACTCCAGGGCCATGTACCGCACGCCATCGTGTTCACCGACGGCGTAGACCTGCACAATGTTCGGGTGGCTGATGCGGGCCACCGCCTCGGCCTCGGCCTGAAATCGCTTGAGAGCGATGGGATTCGAGGTGTGATCGTCGCGGAGGATTTTCAGGGCGACTTGCCGTTTGAGGGAGAGCTGACGGGCGAGATACACCTGCCCCATCCCACCCTGGCCGATCTTGCGGAGTAGGTGAAAATCGCCGAGGGTCCGGCTGGTCAGGTCCGGTGAGGGCGGCGGTTCGTCACCAGGGAGTTCGGCCATGCGGGGATTGTAGCGGATGAAACCGACCTACGCCCCTTCGCCCACGACCATCGCCATCGCCCGTGTGAGGGGGTGGCCCGGGCCGGCGAAATGTTCGAGCGCTTCGAGCGATCCCACCGGATCGGTCGGGTAGGCGGTGAGCACGAACCGCGGGCCGGTGCCCGGTTCTACTTCCAGCCAGCGGTTGCCGACCGGCCCGCTCCGCACCTTGACCGCCTCGATGTCGGCCCACCGGAACCGCCACTTCCACCCGCCGGAGGTAAGGAACGGCCGGATACCGATGGGCGACACCTCGGCACTGCCGATGTTCCGCCGCCGCAGTGCGAAGCCCAGAGCAACGAAAGCGAAGAAGACAGAGATGAAGCCGAACACGAACAGTTCGTTGGCACCGATCGGTTGACCGTTCATCCCGCGGAGGAGGAACAGCGGCCCAACAAGCGACAGGGCGACAATCTGGGTGCCCACCCCCCAACGCACTAGCCGCGGCCAGAACCGAGCACGGATCATGAACGCGTCGTCGGTCACGCGATCTCCCGGATCATGTCGGCGTGGTCGGCGGGCACCTCCACCGGCATGCGAAGTAACGCGAGGGCGTAACTCTTCCCCTGCGTGTCGGAGCGTAAACTTCGGCTGGCGCCGCCGGCTAGGGCGTCGTAAAGCATGAAATTCAGCCCCCGCACGTTGTCTGCCTCGAACCGCTCCACCCGCGTGCCGCCTAGGGGGGCGAAGTAGGCCGCCACCACTTCGGCCGTCAGGTGAGTTTTCAGCCAGGCATATCCGGCGTCGCTGAAGGCGATCACCGCCACGTTCGCATGACTACCCTTGTCTCCACTGCGACCGTGGGCAAGCTGCGAAAGGGGGAGAAAGATCAGGTCGGACATTTTTCGCGCCTCCGTCCGGAATCAATGATTCTAGCCGGAATCCGCGAGATAGTATGTGTTCGACGCGGTGCAGTCGGATTCGTCGGGCGGATTACCCGGAATCTGGGTAGACCCCGCCGACAGGATCGATTTTGCCGGTTACGCCGACCACGGCCGATCGTTCGGGTCACGCCGCGTGGTTATTCGGTTGGTTTCGCGCAACCCCCCAAGTACCGTTGATTCCTATCACGGTGCGTCCGACGCTCCCCGCCCCCGGAGACTTCACCATGACTGGATGCCGACGTTTGCTTCTGGCCGCCCTCGGGCTGGCTGCCTCCGCCACGCCCACCCTGGCCGGTTGGAACCATGTGGCCAACGCCACCTGCGGCGATGGCCCAATCCGCCGGGCGTTCAAGCCAGCCCGCGATTGCGACGAACCGGCCCCGGCGCCGCGGCCGACCGTTAACTACGAAACCCGCACCTACTACGAGCCGGTGACGGTGATGAAGCCGGAGCGGTACACCGAAGAGGTGCCGGTGCAGGTGAAGAGTTACTACTGGGAGCCAGTGCAAAGCTACAGCTACCGCAGCTACTACGACCCGTGCTCGGGCGAGTGCCAGCAGGTGGCCGTACCTCGTACGAGCTACGTCCGTAAGGAGGAGGCTCGCACGGAGGTCCGCTACCTGGAGAAGGTGCGGATGGTGCCGGTGCAAGTGGAACGAGAGGTGACCGAGACCCGCCCGGTGTACACCTACTACGGCCCAACCACCCGCCGATACGGCCCGACCACCACTGGCCCGACCACCGTTGAGCCACAGCACCGCGCGCCGCGTGTGGAGGAAGGCCGCGGTGGTAGCGTGTACACCCCCATCCCCAACCAGAACCTGCCGACCGGCCCGGCCGCCCTACCACGGCAGATGGCACCGAAGGAAATGCCGAAGATCGACAGCCGGTACGCACCGGCCCCCGATACTCGCTTCAACGCCCTCAGCACGTCGGCCGGTAAAGAAAGCGGGGCAAAGGTCTACGGCGAAGTGGTGGCTGCCGATCAAAAAACGCCGGTGGCCAACGCCAAGCTGGTGTTCGTGAACGCCGCTGACCTTGACGACAAGAAGTACGTTGATGCCGACGCCTTCGGTGGGTTTGATGCCAGGCTGCCGGCGGGCGAGTGGCACGTCTACGCTGGGCCGGGCACCGGCACGGCCGTCAAGGCGGGCAAGGTGAAGGTGAAGGACGGCGACAAGCAGCCGCTCGGTGTGGTCACTCGCTGACCCCGGCTGGGTGGTCATCTCGCGGCCCGTCGGGGCTTGCTCGCAGGAGCCGCGAGTTGGCCCCGACGGGCCGCGGCGCTTTCCGTACAACCGACACCGGCTCCGATCCCCTTCTCCCCGGTGTCTTCCATGCTCACCCGCACCCTCACCGCGGCGCTGTTTGCCGCCGCACTCGCCCCCGCTGCCGACCCCGCTTCCCCCTTCCCGGCCGACGCCAAGGTCGAGAAACTCGCCGGCGGGTTCAAGTTCTCCGAAGGCTGCAAGCCAGACAAAGACGGCAACGTTTACTTCACCGACCAGCCGAACGACCGCATCCACCTGTGGAGTACGGACGGCAAGCTGTCCACCTTCCTGGAACCGAGCGGGCGCTCCAATGGCCTGTTCATCGACACCAAGGGCACCCTGTGGGCCTGTGCCGACGAGAAGAACGAACTGTGGACGATCGACGTGAAGACCAAAGAGAAGAAGGTGATGGTGAAAAACTTCAACGGTAAACTGCTGAATGCCCCGAACGACGTGTGGGTGGGGCCAGACGGTAGTGCCTACTTCACCGACCCGATGTACGCCCGAAGCTACTGGACACGAGACAAGGCCGAGCAACAAGACGCCCGCGCCGTGTATCACCTGAACACCAAAGGCGAACTGAAGCGAGTGGAAGGGGCATTCAAGCAGCCAAACGGAATCACCGGTTCGCTCGACGGCAAGACGCTCTACGTCGCCGATATCAATGACCGCAAGACCTACGCCTACACGCTCGGCGAAGGCGGTGTGCCGAAGGACCGCAAGCTGTTCTGCGAGGCGGGATCGGACGGCATGACGGTGGACGCGACCGGCAACGTGTACCTCACGAGCGGCAAGGTGCTGGTGTTCGACAAGACGGGGAAAAAGGTGGCGGAACTGGCCGTGCCGGAGGGGCCGGCGAACGTCTGCTTTGGCGGGAAGGACTTCCGCACGCTGTTCATCACCGCCCGCACCGGCCTGTACGCGGTCCAGACAAACGTGAAGGGCAAGTAGGGGCGATCTGGAACGGCGGCGGCACTCGCACCGTCGCCTACCTCCCGTACTTCCGGGCGATCGCTTCCGCCTGCTCAGTCGCCTTCGCCTTCGGGTGTTTCTTCTTCATCGCCTCGACTGCCAATCCCAGTTCGAGAATGCTCCGTGCGTGCTTCTGCTGGAACGCTGCCGCGGTCGGATCGAACGCCCCCGCCTGACCCGACAACGCCGCATCCAGTTTCTTGATTGGCTCTAGTGCTGCCCGCGCCCGCGTCTCCGCCACCACCGCCGGCTCACGCTTAAGGTTCTCCAGCGTACCCGCAATGTTGTCCCCCACAGCCGTGCCCTTGTATCGCCCGGCGTGCGGTTCGAGCAGCAGGAATGCCCCGAGCGGGTCAGCCTTCGCTTGTTTCTTCGCCTCCTCCAGCGCTTTCTGGCCGGGGGCGGTGAAGGTGACGAGGATCTCCTTCGCTGGGCCGGCCACCACCTTGTCGGACGAAATCGCGAGCGGGTACAGTTTCGCCAACTGCTCGTGCGGCGGGCGGCCAGCGAGCAGCGCCTCGGCCGTCGGTTGAAGCGCTTTCGGCACTTCCCCGCCGGTCGCCTTGCCGATCAGGTGACGAGCGAAGGCAGCGCGGGCATGCGGGGCGGCTTCATGCCCACTGCCGCGAAACACGCAGGTGCCGTCAGCGTCGAACACCAACGCATGTGACCCCTTCCGCCCGGTGAAACTCGGCGAGCTTTCCTTGTCGCGTAACATCAAGCCGGTCACGGCGGAGAACGGCACTTCACGGTCGGCGAGGTCTTTCCGCAACCGTTCCGCATCGATGATCAGCCCGCACCCGGCCACCACCGCCACCCCGCACGGCGATAGTTCACGGTGCAGGTCGGCTAGTTTGCCGAGTACCGGGTAGTCGTCCGGGCTGAAGAACCCGACCAAACCGCAGGTCGGCCAACTTCACCGTCAGGTCGAACTTGCCCGCCCCGGTGTCGCCGAGCGACCCGCCCTTGGCGGTGGCGATCGGGTCGTTCTTCTTCTCTTTGCCCCACACCGCCTCCATGAGCTTGAACGTGGCCGGATCGTGCTTCTTCAGGTCGTCGCGGGTTTTGGGGAAGTGGTGCAATTGATCGAAGAAGGCGCAGGTGCTCTCGGCGAAGAACTCGGCCTCGTTGGTGCTGATGTACTGTCCCTTGTCGTAGAGCTTCCGCTGCATCGCCTGGGCGAAGGCGGCTTTCACGTCCGGGTTGTCGAAACCGAGGAGTTGGTCGTGGACGGCGTGGGCGAACTCGTGCAACAACACGCACCGCCCGCTGTCTGTCTTCGGCTGGTGCTCGGCGGTAAGCGACCGCATCGAGAGCACCGTCACTGTTTTCGCCTTGAGCGGGTGCATGCCCTTCTGGAGCATGTTCGCTTGGTGCCCGCCGTAGTACACCGCCAGGGCATTACCCCCGCGGCCGTTGCTCATCTCGGTCTTTTCGTCCCACTCGACCCACACGGGGAGTTTCCGCAGGGCGTCGGCCTGCTTGGCAGTCATGATCTTCGCGATCAGCTTCAGTTCCAGTTCGAGTACTTCCATCGGCTTCCGCTCAAACCGGCTCACGTCGGCCTGGGCCACGTCGTCGCTCACCAGCAAGGTGAACCCCTCAACGGTGTGTCGCTTGTACCCCTCGATCTTGTCGAGCAGGTTCGGTTTCTCCTTCGGCTGAGCGAGGGCGACGGCCGGCAGCAAGAGCAGCAGGGCGAGCGGGCGCATGGGGCAAGCTCCGGTGAGGTGCGGAAGTGTAGTTCACGCGGAAACCGTGGGGATAGTCACCTCGGTTACCGCGCGGCAAACCGTCTGGTGTCGCGATCACCCCATCCAGACGTCCGCATTCTTCAGCTTGCCCTTCATTGTCTTGCGGTAGACGTGATCTTTGTCGTCGACGATGCCGTGGGCCTTGTCCAGTTTGGTCATGAATAGCCCGGCGGGTTGCGGCGTCTCCTCCCAGTCGATGATGTTCTCGCCCGCGCTCGCCTGGCAGTAAAGTGTGTGGTCGAACCCGGCCTTCTCCTCCACCTTGCCGTCGTGGATGTGGACGGTCGGGAAGAACAGTTTCTTGGGGTCGGCCCGCGGGAAGTCGAACGCCATCGGGTGGACCTTCTTCTCCCCCTTCTTCAGTTGGAAGACGGCGAATCCCCAGTCCTTGTACTGCGGCAGCTTGGCCCACACGTCGGCCGGGAGCTTGAACTTGTCGTCCACCCGGTCGAAGTCCTTCTGCGTCGGCACGAACGAGGCGATGAAACTGCCCACCTCCACCACCTGGAGCGGGGCCGGGGCCGACCCTAGCCCACCGAGCATCGGGGGCGGCCCCTTCCCGCGGTTCACTGGCCAGCCTTTCCGCATCTCGTCGAAGAAGCCCTCGTACTTGTCGAGGGCGAGGAACTGGACGGCGTCCTCCTTGCTCGCCTTCGGCGTCGGGATGGGCAGAATCATGGCGAGTTCCTCGGCCGCCTTCACCGTCATGGAGTAGACGAGGAACTGCCGCCCGTCCTTGCCGGCGCGGGCGAAGATGTTGGTGTCCGACACCTCGGCGGTCTTCGAGAAGCAGCACATGAGCCGGGCCTCCGGGGGAACGGGAAGACGGGGGTATGGTACGTGGGAAAAGCGAACGACGGGAGCCGAAGCCCCCGTCGTCGTGGTTCGTCGGTTCGCCGCCGTGGTCAAAAGTCGCCGGGCACTTCGCCACCGGCGGGTGTCACCGCCCCCCAGAACACCGTCTCCTTCACGCCGGGGGCGATGGTCTTCACGCTACCATCGAAGAAGAGCGTGGGCAGGCCGGCCGACGTCTGCGGCACGGCCGACCACGCCTCCTCGACGTCCGGCTTCACCTGGAACGTCTGGCCGGGGATCGACGGGCGGGTGACGCCGTCCAGGGTCACCGGCACGCAGCTCACCCGCTGGCCGGCGTCGGCGAACGTCGGCCGGAATCCGCCGCCGACGACCCAGATCGGGTTCGTATTCCCTGGCCCAGCGTACCCGTCGAACCCACTATTGACGGCCGTGTAGCTTAACGTCACGTACGAATCCGGAATACTCGCGTTGAGGTCCCGGGTGCGGAAGTACCGCTCGACGAACGCGATCGTGTGCGAGGCGCCGTCGGTGAACGTCGCCGTCAACGTGGGGGAACCGGCGTAGGCGAGAGCGTTGTAGGCGTACGAGACGGGGGCCGAATCCGGTTTGGCGAATTGGTAGGTCGGATCGGCCGGGCTAATGAACAATTTCCGGTGCGGGAACTGTTTCTCGTCCGGATCGTTGGTCGTCGCCTGCCCGGCCGCCAGTGTGGCGTCGAGGTACGGCAAAAGCCTGAGGTAAATGATCTGATCGACGTCCCGGTTCACCAGGGCAGACGGTGAAGGGCCCATGACGTTTTTGATGCGGGGTAACTGGCCGTCGTGAGCAGTCGCATACCCATGTATCCCCAGGCCGAGTTGCTTCAGGTTGTTGGTGTCCTGCATCCGGACCGCCACTTCACGCACCTTCTGAATGGCAGGCAGAATCAGGCCGACTAGGATCGCCAGCACGGCGATCGCCACCAGCAATTCCAGTAAGCTCACTCCGCCCCGCCGTAGTGTGGTCATGATCATCCTCCGAGGTGACGGTGTCTCGCTGTGCTTCATTGACTCCCGCCTGTCGAGGTGGTCGGCGTGACCGGTGCCCACCCCGAGGTTGGGTAGGTGGCGATGTCTTCGGGATCGGTCTGGCCGCTTCGCTTGCCGACCAGCCACAGTTTGTACTCGTAGACGTAGTTGGTCTCACCCAAATACGTGAAGGAAGTACCGCCAGCGAAGTCGAAAGTGTTGTAGGTGAAGTTGTTGATGGTGGCCTGACCGCTGTAGGTCGTGGTCAAATCCTTTCTATTGCTCAACAGGTTTGTCACAGCCTGAGTGCTCGTGTTCCTCTTGCGGATCATCACCTGAACCTTCACGGTGTTGGAGGAGAAGATGTCGCGGGCACGGGCATTCCCGCCATCGAACTGAAGCGTGTATACGTTGTTGCTGCCAGAGTCAACCAGCGTTGGCACCACCGTCGGCCAGACCGACGAACCATTCGGATTCGGGTCACCCGCCGTCGCGGGGACCGCCACCAGCGCGGTCGTCAGCACGACCAGTACCAGCCAGCTCGGCTTCCACAGGTTGGGCATGATACCGTCTCCTCGATGAGTTGTAGGTGAGGAACGCACAAACCCACGAACTGACAGTAGAATACTCCCCCCCCCGATTTTCGTCGTCAAGTGAAAAAGTTAGCAACCGTGAGGTTCTTTCGGCGGGCATTGCAGCCCCCACTTTTCCCGGCCTGTAAACTACCTCTCTCATCTCCACCCCGGACGGAGTTCCCATGTCCGCACGCTGCTGGTTGGTTCTGGCCGCCGCCGTCGCCTCGCTCGGGGCGGCGTGGGCGGACGACGCCAAGCTCATCGCCACCGTCGACGCCCAGTTCAAGGCGATGCGGTCGCACACTCTGGAAAATGGCTTGCAGGTTTACCTGCTGCCTGTCCCGTCGTCCCCGGTGGTGACGACCATGATGGCGTACAAGGTGGGGGCGTGCGACGAGGACAAGTCGGCCACCGGGCTGAGCCACTACCTCGAGCACCTGCTGTTCAAGGGGACCGACACCCTCAAGCCAGGCGACGTGGACCGCATCACCCAGCGGAACGGTGGGCGGAACAACGCCTACACCTCGGAGGACATGACCGTCTACCACTTCGACTTCGCCGCCGACCGCTACAAGGAGGGGCTGAAGATCGAGGCCGACCGTATGCGGAACACCCGCATCGACGCGAAGCACGAGTTCGAGCAGGAGAAGGGGGCGGTGATCGCCGAGTTGAAGAAGGGCGAAGACGGGCCATGGGACCTGGAATACAAGGCCATCCTGCCACTGCTGTACCCGAAGGACGACCCCTACGCCCACCCGGTGATCGGCGAAGAAAAACACGTTCGCGGGGCGACGGCCGAAGTCATCACCCGGTACTACGACCGCTGGTACCACCCGAACAACGCCGCCCTCGTGGTGGTCGGCGGATTCGACCCGGACGACGCCCTGAAAACGATCACCGACCTGTTCGCCAAGATCCCCAAGGGCGAGTTACCGAAGCGAAAGCAGCCGGTGCCGGCCAAGCCCCGCACCGAGCCGGTGCGGAAGGAGATGTCGAGCAAGTTCGATGTGGCCCGGCTGATGGTCGGGTTCAACACGGTGAAGGTGGGCGACCCGGACGACTACGTGCTCGACGTGATTGACGACGTGCTGAGCAACGGCCGCACCAGCCGGCTGTACCGGCGGCTCGTGGAAGGCGAGGAACTGGCCAACGGGGTGGCAACCCAGAACAACGTCGGCCGGCACCCCGGTTGGTTCGCGGTGAACGTCGAGATGATCAAGGGGAAGGACCGCAAGGCCGCCGAGAAGGCGGTGTTCGAGGAACTGACGAAACTTGCCGAGAAGCCGATCCCGGAGGAGGAACTGAAGCGGGTGCGACGCCGGATGCTGGCCGGCTACCTGTTCGCCAAGGAGGACGTCCACGCGGTGTGCGACCTGATCGCCCGCGGAGCCATGTACGACAACCCCAACTACCCGAAGACATACCTGACCAAGCTGAACCAGGTGACCACCGCCGATGTGCAGGCGACCGCCAAGAAGTTGCTCGACGCGAAATCGGCGGTGATCGTGTGGAGCATCCCGGAAGACGAAAAACAGGTTGGCCGCCACCCGAAGGGGGGCGAGCCGACCCGTTCCGCACGCATGACCGGGTCGCGGCTGAACAAGGACACCCCCAAGCCCGCGGCCCCTGGCATCGACCTGACCAAAGCAACGCGGGTAGTGCTCAAGTCGGGCGTGACGGCCCTGCTGCTGGAGAACCGCCGGCTGCCGATCGTGGTGGCCGACGTTCACATCAAGGACGTGCGACTGCGAGAGCCAGCAGCCAAGGCCGGGGTCGCTGCCCTGCTCGGCGACATGTTGGAGGAGGGCACCGAGAAGCGGACGGGTGAGCAGGTTGCTGAAATCATCGAGGCGACCGGTGGCAGCCTGAGCCTGAGTGCGTCGGGCGGGAGCGTGAAGGTGCTCACGCCCGACGCCGACACTGGCCTCGGGTTACTCTTCGAGTGCCTCACCCGGCCGAGCCTGCCGAAGGAGGCGCTGGAGCGGCGGCGGGCACAACTGCTCTCGACCATCGCCGACGTGGAGACGCAGCCGCAGAATCGCGCCCGTCAGGTGCTCAACGCCGCCGTGTACGGCGACCACCCCTACGCCCGCTCGCAGTATGGCACGAAAGAGGTGGTGAAGGCACTGACCGCCGCGGATCTGAAGGCATTCCACGCGGCGGCGTTCAACCCGCACGCGGCGATCGTGGTAGTCGTCGGCGACTTCGACACCACTGACATGACCCAAAAACTCGAGGGGCTGACCGCCGACTGGAAGGGCGAACCGCTGAAGGAGGTGAAGGTGGTCGCTCCACCGAAAGATGGTGCTCCCGGCGAGATCATCACCCCCGACCCCACCGCCGCCCAGACGCACGTGTTCGTCGGGCACCTCGGCATTACTCGCACCGACCCGGACTTCCATGCCCTGCTGGTGATGGACAACGTGCTTGGCGTCGGGCCGGGGTTCACCGACCGGCTGAGCAGCACCCTGCGAGACCGCCAGGGGCTGGCGTACACGGTGAACGCCAGCATCGCCGGGAACGCCGGCGACCAACCGGGGCTGTTCGTTGGATACATCGGCACGTTCGCCGACAAGTACACATGGGTACGGGAAGGGTTCCTGAAAGAAATCGCCCGCATCCGGGACGAAAAGGCCACCGACGAGGAGGTGGAGAGCGCCAAGAAGTACCTGCTCGGCAGCCTGCCGTTCCTGCTCGCCACCAACGACGGCATCGCCGCCCAGTTGCTCAGCGTCGAGCGGTACGGCCTCGGGCTGGACTACCTCGACAAGTACAAGAAGGCGGTGGAGGCGGTGACGGCCGACGACGTGCAACGGGTGGCCAAGAAGCACCTCGACCCGAAGAAACTGACCATCGCCACCGTTGGCCCGGTCGGCACGGACGGCAAGCCGCTCAAAGATGAAAAGGACAAGTGATGGCGGGGCCGCCCGACCGAACGCCGCAGTGTCGCCAGACGTACACATCAGAAGTCCCGCACCCGCCCGGATCGCACGCATGAGCAGCAGACCGCCCGCCCGCCGCGGCATGAGCCTGAACGCGAAAATCGGCGTGGCCGTCGCCGCCCTCGTCGCCCTGGTCTTCGCCGTGACGATGTTCTCACAGCTTACCCGTCCGGCAGACGACATCGGCGGGGGTGGCGGTGGGGCAGCCGAGACTCCCAAGTCCGGCCTGTCGGTGGACGTCAACTTCCTGCGGTTCGATCCCGCCCACCCGCGAGCGGAGTACCGCGACTACCCGCAGTTCTTCGAGGCCGGCGAGCACACCGTCTCCTTCTGGGCGTCCAACCCGAACGAAGTGCCGCTCACCGTTTCGTTCGGACACACCAGTTGCGCCCAGTGCTCACTCGCCGAGTTCGCGGTTGTTTCCGCACCACCGCTCACCGGCGACACCGACCCAAACCCCTTCGCGGCAGTGATGGGCGGAGTGATCGGACGGCCCGCCATAGACCCAAAAGAAGACCCACCCTTTGGGCTTAACGCCCTCGCCCACCGGGCGCGAAAAGCGATGGAGGCAGCCGTGCCACCCGGTGGCTGGCAACGGTTGGTACCGGCCAACTCCGCCCGCCCCGATGCCGGCGAAGTCAAGCCGTCGGTCACCGTCCCGGCCGCCACCAGCCCAGACCAGCCGACATGGGTGGTCATCCGGCTAAACATCAAGCTGTCGTCCACCAAGACGCTGGAAACGCGGTTCGATTGCACCCGTCCCGACTCGCCCACTCCGCTCCCCTTGCCACTGGCCACCTCGCTCACCCTAGCCGAGCCATGCGATGTATTCCCGCCGGTGATCGACTTCAAGACCCTCCCCGAGGGGGTGCGGTCGGCCGAGGAAGTGGTGTACTTCTGGTCGGCGACCCGCACCTTGCCGCCATCGGCCGATCCGCTG
>JALOQR010000444.1 GCA_025459365.1 Fimbriiglobus sp. | reverse complement strand
CGGACGAGCGGCGCCCGCCCGCCGCCCGTCGGTCCACACAAACCATCAATTACCGCAAGTGAAGGTGCTTCAGGACGAAGAAATATCGGTCGCGTCAATGCGGAAGAGCACACATTCCAACCCGACACTGTTCGCTCGCGTGCCGACTCGCTTGCCACCGATCTTCTCCAGCGCCCGCTGCGACCGGAGGTTGTGCGGTCCCACCAGGAAGACGACCGACCGAACATAGCGGAATGCGTGTCGCAGCATTAACCCCTTCATCTCGGCGTTGTACGCCCCACCCCAGTGCGACCGCGCCAGGAACGACCAGCCGATTTCTACCTCGTTGTTCGCCTCGTCGTACCCGAAGTAGCGAGACGAGCCGATCACGGTGCCGTCTTTGCGGTCGAGTACAACGAACGCCCCACTGCACGCCATCGCATCATCGAAAAACTGGCGGAAGACATCGGGCTTGTAGCGATCCGAGGCGGGGTGCTGCTCCCAGATCAGCGGATCGGACGCAACGGCGAACAGGGCGTCGAAATCGTCCGCTCGCAGTGGACGAAGTTCGAGACGCTCCCCGATCAGATGTGGTTGCAGGTCGAAGGGAATGGCAAGTTCCTCGCGAATGGCTGGCCGCCCAGAATCGACCAACGCCTTCCAACTGACCTGGTGGCGTTGATACCGCTTCGATCACCCGGTGGCATTCTCCTTCGTCACCTTGTCCATCGGGGGGCGTTTGCGGTGATGGCCGGTCGCTTCCTGATACGCTTTCGCGACCGCCAGCAGGGTTGTCTCCTCGAACAGCCGGCCGGTGAAGGTGAGGGCCGTCGGCAGGTCGCCCCGAAGGCCGTTCGGCAGACAGACGCTCGGGTGGCCGCTCAGGTTCGTGTGTAGCAGATCGAACCCGGCTGGGCCGACGTACACGTCTACCTTTTTCATCATCTCGGCCATTTGCTGGATCAGTAGCGTTCGGTATCGCATCGCCCGGATGTACTCCACCGCTGTCACAAACTGGCCAGCCCGGAAGGTGCTCCCCCAGAACCGTCCGTACCCCTCGCTGATCGCGTTCCGCGGCAGTTCATCGAACGCTGCCGCACACTCCACGTCGAGTACTACCTTCATCGCATCGAGCGGGAGTTTGTTCGGCAGTTCGACCGGCACCAACTTCATGCCGAGATCCTGGAGCACCTTCAACTCCGCTCGGGCATCGGCGTTTTGTCGGCCCTCCACAAAACCGACGGTCACGCCCTTCAGGTCGATCTTCCCGGGCCAATCGAACGGCCGATCGAGACTGGTCGGATCGGCGGGATCGCGGCCATGAATCGCACCGAAGACCAGTGCCGCATCGTCCACACTGCGAGTAATCGGCCCGAGTTTATCCATCGTCCAACTCAGGGTCATGCACCCGGCCCGGCTCACCCGGCCGAATGTCGGGCGTAGCCCGGTCACGCCGCAAGTGCGTGACGGCGACACAATGCTGCCGAGAGTTTCGCTGCCGATGGCGAACGGCACCAGTCCAGCGGCGACCGCCGAACAACTGCCGGCACTGCTCCCGCTGCTGCCGGTCTTCACATTCCACGGATTGCGGGTCATGCCGCCAAACCACTGATCGCCCAGTGCCAGGGCACCGAGTGTGAGCTTGGCGACCAGCACCGCCCCGGCGTCGGCCAGCCGTTTCGCGACCGCCGCCGTCTCGTCGAACTTCTGCGTCTTGTAACGAGCGGCTCCCCAGGTGGTTGGGTAACCAGGCACGGCGATCAGGTCTTTCGCCCCCCACGGCAGGCCGTGCAGAGGGCCGCGGTACTTGCCGGCAGCGATTTCCTTGTCTGCCGCTTCGGCCTGCTGGATCGCCAGTTCCTCGGTGAGGGTGACCACACAGAGCAATGCCGGGTCGTACTTCTTGAGCCGGGCGAGTGCGAGTTTGGTGAGTTCGACCGATGACACTTGTTTCGTCCGCACCAACTCGGCCAGTTCAACCACACTGAGGAAAGCCAAATCGTCGTCTGCGGCCGGCTTCTTCACCTCCACCTTCGGCGGAGTAACAGTGCCACGGCCAACAGAACTCGGGGCGAGGTCCGGTGCAGGGTTGAACTGAAACGCCGGCGGCACCGAGTTGGGCAATGGATCCTTGCGAGCGGCGATGAGGCCAGGCAGGCTGCGTGTGAGCGATGCGGCCACTTGCTTCCGCTCAGCGTCGGTCAGAGTGATCCCTGCCACCCACTCGGCGCGCTCGACCATTTCGGCGGTGATCACCTTCGGGGGTTCTGGTTTCTTTTCGTCGACCAGGCTGACCTCGGCAGCAAGTGCCCGGTGAAATGGGGCGGTACCGACACCAGCAGCGGCGATCAGGCGAAACAGGTCACGGCGATCAACGCTCATGGCACACTCCGGACAGAACGGAGGAGATGGGCACAGGGTAGCAGTGGGGGAAGCGCGAAGCCAGCGTGAGAAATGAAAGGGCGAGCCGTACCCCCGCGTTGGAGTACGGCCCGCCCGATCTGCACAGCCACTTAGCCGATAAATACACCAGGAGACGGGATGAAGTCGATCGCTCCCGGTTCGCTCCCGAGGCGGCCGGCTCCGTTACTCGGCACCAGCGGAGCCGCAAAGAACGAGGTAATGGGGGCGAGGTTGGCCGACTGGAAGGCCGACACCCGGGGGCCGCCGCCAGGACCGGCCCCAGTGACGATGTCAGCCGTGCCATCCCCGTTGACGTCCGCCATCGCCACTCGCACCCCACCGGTGAACGCCGACTCGAAGGCGTTGAACGACTGCGACGGGGTGGCCGGAGCACCCGTGATCGGGGCGGTGGCGTTGAACACGTTCACCGTGCTCACCCCGGTCGCGGC
>JALOQR010000443.1 GCA_025459365.1 Fimbriiglobus sp. | reverse complement strand
GTCGAGAAGCAACTCGGGCTGAAGACCAAGCGGGACATCGAGAACCTCGTCCCCGGCGATCGCGAGGCGAGCATCGGCCGGTTCGTGCAACTCTGCAAGGAGCGGGTGGACAAGTTCGCCCGCATTCAAACCGAGCAGAGTATCCGTCTCGGCATGTGGATGGACTGGGACCGGACGGACGCCGACTGGGCGAAGCCGGTGGACGAACGGAAGTCGTACTTCACGATGAGCAACGAGAACAACTACACGATCTGGAGCTTCCTGAAGAAGTGCCACGGCAAGGGGCTGATCTACCGCGGGTACGACGCCATGCCGTGGTGCGGGCGGTGCGGCGTCGGCATCTCCGAACAGGAGATGAAGGAGGGGTACCGGCTGATCGAACACCGGGCAGCGTTCGTCAAGTTCCCGATCCGAAGAAAACCCTCTCCCCTGGAGGGAGAGGGTGGTGCGAGGCACCGGGAGAGGGGGTCGGAAGAAAGCAATACAACCCCTCTCCCCGCCGCGAAGCGCGGCGACCCTCTCCCTCCAGGGGAGAGGGTGGAAAATGAGAGCCTGCTCGTGTGGACGACAACCCCGTGGACGCTCACCAGCAACGTCGGGGCGGCTATTAACCCGGAGTTGGTCTACCTGAAGGTGCAGCTCAAGGGAGAGACGTACTACGTCTCGAAGGGGGCGTTCAAGCTCGACCGCATGGCCGGCAGCGGCGAGGGCGAAGAGGGCGGCGAGGAGGGGGCCGCCAAGAAGGGCAAGAAGGCGTGGCTCGACGGCGTGCCGCACCTCAAGAGCATCGAGCAGATGTTCAAGGAGAAGGCGGGCAAGGACGGCTTCACCATCGCGGGTGAAGTCAAGGGCGATGAACTGCTCGGCTGGGAGTACGACGGGCCGTTCGATGATCTGCCGGCGCAGCAGGCGGAGTCGGGCTACCCGGCCGAGGTCGCCCGCGTGGTGCGTGCCCAAAACTGGGCACCAGCGAAGCCGGCGATGGCGTGTCACCGCGTTGTCAGTGGCGGAAAAGATGTGACCGACACCGAGGGCACCGGCATCGTTCACACCGCCCCCGGTTGCGGCGGTATCGACTTCACCTGGGGCAAGGAGAACGGCCTGCCGCCGGTCGCCCCGCTGGATGAGGGCGGCAACTTCCTCGACGGGTTCGGCCCGCTCGCCGGCAAGAACGCCGCCGACCCCGCCACCGCCGACGCGGTGTTCGAGGAGTTGAAGAAGAAGAACCTGCTCTTCGCCGTGGAGCGGTACGTCCACCGCTACCCCCACTGCTGGCGGTGCAAGACGGAACTGCTCTACCGGTTGGTGGACGAGTGGTTCATCGGCATGGGCCAGCGGAACACGGAGGAGGGCTTCCGCGGCGACATCATGAAGGTGGTGAAACAGGTGACGTTCCTGCCGGAGTCGCTCAACGGCCGTGCCCGCGAGTACGACTGGCTGTGGAACATGGGCGACTGGATGATCTCGAAGAAACGCTTCTGGGGGCTGGCCCTGCCCATCTGGGTGGACGAGCAGACCGGCGACTTCGAGGTGATCGGCGGGTACGACGAGTTGAAGGAGCGGGCGGTGGAGGGCTGGCAGGAATTCGACGGCAACAGCCCGCACCGGCCGTGGGTGGACAAGGTGAAGATCCGCAATCCGAAGACCGGCAACCTCATGGCCCGCATCCCGGACGTGGGCAACCCGTGGCTCGACGCCGGCATCGTGGCGTTCAGCACGATGGGTTGGAACAAGGACCGCGACCACTGGCGAAAGTGGTACCCGGCGGACTTCATCACCGAGAGCTTCCCCGGCCAGTTCCGCAACTGGTTCTACGCTCTGCTCGCCCTCAGCACCATGATGAGCGACGGCGAGCCGCCGTTTAAGACCTTGCTCGGCTTCGCCACCGTGTTCGACCAGTACGGCGAGACGATGAGCAAGAGCAAGGGGAACAGCATCGAGTTCGTGGCGGCGGCCGACGAGGGCGGGGCGATCGTCGGGCCGAAGGGGGAGAAGATCGAGTTCAAGGCGATCGGAGCCGACGTGATGCGGTGGGTGTACTGCCGACAGAACCCGGCGGCGAACCTGAACTTCGGCCCCGGCCCGGCCGACGAGGTGCGGTCGAAGTTCATCTTCAAGCTGTGGAACAGCTACGCCTTCTTCTGCAACTGTGCGGCCGGCGACGGCTTCGACCCCGCGAACCCGGCACACCAGGTGCCGGTTTCGGACCGGCCGGACCTCGACCGCTGGGTGCTGAGCGAACTGTGGTTCTTGGCTCGTGTGGCTAAAGGCAGCCTCTTGGCCTACGACGCTATGACTTTCGCCAACTCTGCAGAGCAGTTCGTAGACGAGGATTTATCCAACTGGTACGTCCGGCGGGTGAAGCCGCGGCTGAACAGCAAGGTGGCGGATCTGGATGAGGCCGGGCTGAAGGACAAGTGGGCCGCCTATCAGACGCTGCACACGGTGTTGACGAACCTCTGCCGGCTGCTGGCGCCGTGCATCCCGTTCATCACGGAGGTGATGTGGAAAAACTTGGGCCATGAGGAGGAGTCGGTTCACCTGACCGAGTACCCGGATTACGACCGCATGTATCACGATGGCGAGTTGGTCGCTCAGATGGACACGCTGCGTGCCATCATCACCCTCGGCGGGGCCGCGCGGAACGTGGCGAAGATCAACGTCCGCCAGCCGCTTGCGGAACTGGCCGTGCGAGTGCTTTCGGACGACGAGGTCGCCACCGTCAATCGGTTCGACCAACTCATCCGCGACGAGTTGAACGTGAAGGCGGTTATCGCCCTACCGCCGTCCGCTCCTACGCTCCTCGCCGCCACCGCCAAGTTCAACGCCAAGACC
>JALOQR010000144.1 GCA_025459365.1 Fimbriiglobus sp. | reverse complement strand
AGCGATCTTATGGAGACAAGTGCGGGCGAAACGTTTCGACGGGTACAAATTCCGCCGCCAACAACAGCTCGGCCAGTTCATCGTCTACTTCGTGTGCTCGCGGGCCCGCTTGGTGGTGGAGCTCGACGGGGAGTCGCACGTCGGCAACGAGGTGGCGGACGCGGACAGACAACGGGCGATCGAAGGGCTTGGGTACCGTGTCCTACGGTTCCTCAACAGCGACGTTTACGACGACCTGGACGTGGTGCTGGAGAGCGTCTGGCGGGCGTGCGACGCGGGGGCGAGCGGCCAAGCGACGGGGGCGTAACCTCGCTCCGGCTGGTGGCCCGCCCAAACCCCGCCGCCGCGGACGTGTCGGGTGTGGCCACTCGTTTCCCCCTCTCCCGGTCGGTCTCGCTCCGCTCGACCGCCCACCCTCTCCCTCCGGGGGAGAGGGTTTCCGCCGCCCACCTCACCCCTGCCCCGAGAGCGTCGGCGCGGCGGCAAGCACCACCCTCTCCCCCGGAGGGAGAGGGTCGGACGGCGTTTCACCCCGGCAGCGTCACCCGGAAGGTGCTGCCGCGGCCAGGCTCCGTCTCGACGCTGATCGCCCCACCCAGGCGGGCGACGTACTCCTTCACGATGGCCAGTCCTAGCCCGGCATGAACCCCGGTGGCAGTGCGGCTCGGGTCGGCCCGATAGAACCGCTCGAAAATCCGCTCCCGCACGTCCGGCGTCATACCGATCCCGGTGTCGCTCACCTCCACCACCACCCGCCCGCCGTTCCCCTCCCGCACGGACAGTGTCACGCTTCCGCCGGGCCGGTTGTACTCCACGGCGTTGTGCAGCAGGTTGATGACCACCTCCCGCAGTTTGTCCGGGTCGGTGCTCACCGTTGGGGTTGGTCGCAGGTCGGTGGTCAGGCTCAGGCCGTGCGACTCAGCCAGCGGGCGGATGGTGGCCGCGCACCCGCTCGCCACTTCTGCGGTGTCGGTCGGGGTGGAGTGGACCGGCGTCTGGCCAGCGTCCAGGTAGGCCAGGGTCATCACCCGCTCGACCAGCCCGCCGAGCTGTTTCGTCAACTGCCGGCACTCCTCGAGCGCCTGCTTATACTGGTCGGCCGTGCGTGGCTTGCGGAGGGTGACGTCGATGGTGGCGAGCAGGCTGGCCACCGGGGTGCGGAGCTCGTGCGAGATGTCGGCCACCGCCTGCTTCTCTCGCTCAAACGCCTGCCGCAGCTCCTCCAGCGCCTGGGCCAACCGGGCGTGGATGGGCACCAGTTCGCGGCTCAGCTCGCTCGCTTCCACCGGCAGCCGCAGGTCCTTCTCGTTCACCCGGCTCACCGCGTCGGTCAGCTTCCGCAGTGGCCGCAGGCCGACGCTGACCAACGCCCACCCGCCGACGAGCAGGCCAGTGAAGGCGAACAGGCTGCCCAGGGCGAGCAGCAGGCGGACGGTGCGGCGGGCGGACAGGGTGTCCTCGCGGACCGCCTCCTTCTGCCGGTCGGCGTCGGCGTGGATGTCGGCCACCCGGGCGAGCAGGTCGGCGTTCGGGCGGGCGACGTGGTAGTAATTCACGTTCGGGCCGGGGCGGGGGCCGGCGGGCGGTCGGTCGCGGTCGCGGCCCGCGCCGGACCGCGACTCGGGTCGTGGCGGCCCGCCCCACCCCCAGCCGCCCCAGCGGAACCCGACCACCGTGCCGCTCTTGAACACCACCCGCCGCACCGCCCCGCCCGGTAGCTCCAGGGTGTCGTGCCGCCAGTCCTCGAGCGCCTCGTCCCACCGCTCGCGGTCGAACGGCAGTTCGTCGCCGGCCAGCTTGGACGACTTCCACACCAGCCCCCGCTGGGACGAATTGATCTGGATGAGCGGGGCGTCCGGTTCGTCCAGGTGTTGGGAAAGGAAGGCGGTGTAGGTCAGTTCGGCGGCGTTGGCTTTCACCAGCGCCTGCCCGAGCGGCCACCACAACGGCCCGGCCGAGGCCCCACCGCCGGGGGTGGGCATGGGCGGCCGCATCTCCCGCATGTCGGCGGCGACGAACAGCGGGGCGAATGGGGTGGGTGCGGTGCCCTGACCGAACAGGAGGAGGGGCAGGACGGCGTTGGTGCGGGCGTTCACCAGCTCCAACTGGACGGCATAGTCGCCGATGGCCACCCGGGCGGTAGCGCGGGCCTGGCTCAGCAGTTCGCGGTCGAACTTGTCGCGGGCCTCCTGCTCCCGCTCCACGGCGCTGACGCCGATCAGTTTGACCTCGGCCTCCTCCTTGTCGGCCAGCGCCCGGCCGGTCACGCGGTCGGCGAGGAAGCCCATGCCACCGAGGGCGAGCACGAGGAGCAGAAGGAAGTAGACGATGAGCGAGCGGCGGATGGACGGCATGGCGGCGGCTCCGCCGTGGGGGGGACGGTCACTTCTTCTTCAGTTTATCTGCCTTGGCGGCCGTCGCCTGCTCGTCGGGCAGGTCGTCGTTCCCGCGGAGCATGTACCCCTCCCCCCACTTGGTGAGGATGAGCGGCATCTCGTGCCCCTTGTCCACCTTGTTCCGCAGGTACCGGATGTACACATCGACGACGTTGGAGGTGTTCTCGTCGTACTCGTCGTACAGGTGGTCCCAGATCATGGTGCGGGTGACCACGCTACCGGCGTGGAAGGCGAGGAACTCGAGCAGGGCGTACTCTCGCGGGGTGAGGTTGATCTTCTTCCCCCCGCGGGCCACGCTCCGGGCGGCGGTGTCGATCACCAGGTCGTGTACGCGGATGACCGGGTCCTTCTTCTGGTGCCCGCGACGGACCAGCGCTCGCAGGCGGGCGCACAACTCGTCGAACGAGAAGTTGGCCTTGGACAGGTAGTCGTCCGCCCCGCTGTCCAGCCCGGCCACCTTGTCGGCCGTCTCCCCCTTGGCGGTGAACATCATGACGTGGGTGGTGATGCCCGCCTCCCGCCAGCGTTTGAGCAGGGTCAGCCCGTCCACCTTGGGGAGCATCTGGTCGAGGATGATGACGTCGTAAGGAGTGGTGCGGGCCTTCACGTCGCCCTCCTCGCCGTCGAGGGCGGTGTCGACTGCGAACCCTTCCTCCTCCAACCCCTGCCGGAGCATCCGCACCATCTGAATCTGGTCTTCGACGAGCAAAATTCTCACGACACCACTCCCGGCCGCGGGGATCTCATGAGTTGCTTGTACCATCCACCGGGTGAGCGGTTCATGAGAATGAGGTCGGCCACCTACTACAGTAACGTCGGCGGAAAGTCCCCCGCCGCACGGCGGTCGGGCGCCGATTCGCCCAATTCCCCCCGTTTGTCCGGCTGCCACGCCAGCGAGAATTTCGGGCGGATGGGAGAAACGGACTGGATTCCGCCAAAACCGCCGCTATACTCCTCATCAACCATCGACCGTTGATACGGTCCGGCACAGTATCGGCGCTTCCCTCGCGAGTCGAGTCCGCACGAATCGGCAACCTTAATCACACGACCCACCTGGCGTTTCAATCACTCCAAGTGCTTGGTCTTTGTGACTTTATGATCACTGTGACCCGGTGACACAAAGTTCCGAATTTCGGACTGCGAAGCACGAATTACCTCCCTGTTCCTTCCTCGAACTTTCTGCGCTGCTCGCCGTGCGCCACGGAAACGCGACCCGTTCCCCCGGCCCTTCGGCATACCGGCTGCAAAGAGTAAAGATCGAACAGCACTCGACCGCGATGTGACGCCTCTCGACCGACCCCTACCAGCCCTGCACTCCTCCGCGACCCCTGGCCACAGCGGGTTGGCGCGCCGTGATTGGCCTGGGTGTCCGGCGCTTGCTGTCATCGGTGCAGGCGGAGGCGGGGCGGTTCGGCGGACTATCTTCGTGGCACAGGCCGTCTCGGCTGTGTGGGGATGCCAACGCGGGCGGGAACGCCCGTGCCGATCCCACCGACTCTCGGTTCTCTGTTTCGGTTTCTGTTCCTGTTCCTGGGTACGCACTCGACGTTCCGACACTTCCCTGAGGTGACTGTTATGCCCGACGCCAAGAGCGTCGAAGGGGCCGCTCCCAAGCCCCTGATCCGCAAGCGCATCGTGAAGAAGACCACCGAAGCTCCGGCCGAACCCGCCGCGGTTGCACCGCCGCCCGAACCGGTGGCCCCTGCCCCCGCGCCTGCTCCTGCTCCTGCTCCGGCTCCCGCCCCGGTGCGGCCCGCCCCGGCCCCGATGGCTGAGCGAGAACCGGCCCCGGCGATGTCGGCCTCTCCTCCCCGCGAATATCGCGAACCGCGCGAACCCCGCGGCCCCGCCCCTGCTCCTGGCCCGCGGGGCGACTTCCGCGACCGCGACGACCGACCGCCGCCCGGCCCTGGCCCCGGCCCCCGCGGCGATTTCCGTGGCCCACCCCCCGGCATGGACCGCGACTACCGCGGTCGCCCCGAGGTGCCGCAATCCCGCCCGGCCGCGCCCGGCCAACAGATCTACCGCCTCGACGACCTCTACCGCATGCCGATGCCCGAGCTGTTCGCCAAGGCCGAGCACTACGGCATGCGGGACATCACCGGCATGAACCGCGCCCAGCTCATCGTGGGTGTCGTCCGCCGGCAGATCGAACGCGGCGAAGTGGTGTACGGAAGCGGTACCCTGGAAGTGCTGCCCGACAACTACGGCTTCCTCCGCAGCCAGGCCCACAACTACCTCGCCAGTCCGGAAGACATCTACGTCTCGCCCAGCCAGATCCGCCGCATGAGCCTGCGGACCGGCTACCTGGTGGAGGGGCCGATTCGCCTGCCGATCGAGAACCAGGACAACTTCGCCCTGATGCAGATCGCGCTGGTGAACGGCAAGCCGGCCGACGAGACGGTGAACGTCACCAGCTTCGGCGACCTCACCCCGCTGCACCCGAACAGCCGCCTGCGGCTCGAATCTCCCGACGACCTGAGCATGCGGATCGTCGATCTGATCACCCCCATCGGCAAGGGCCAGCGGGGGTTGATCGTCGCCCCGCCCCGCACCGGTAAGACCATCCTGCTCTCGAAGATGGCCAACGCCATCCTGAAGAACCACCCGGAGAGTTACGTCTTCGTGCTGTTGGTGGATGAGCGGCCGGAAGAAGTAACCGAAATGCAGCGGTTGGTGAGCGGCACCAACGCCGAAGTGGTGGCCAGCACGTTCGACGAGCCGAGCGAGGAGCACATCCACGTCGCCGACATCGTGCTGGAGAAGGCGAAGCGGATGGTAGAACTGAAGCGGGATGTGATCATCCTGCTCGACAGCATCACCCGCCTCGCCCGCGCCCACAACACCGAGGCCCCCGGCGGAGGCAAGCTGCTGTCTGGCGGTCTCGACAGCAACGCCATGCAGAAGCCGAAGCAGTTCTTCGGGGCGGCCCGGAACGTCGAGGAGGGCGGTTCGCTCACCATCCTGGCGACCGCGCTCATCGACACCGGCAGCCGGATGGACGACGTGATCTTCGAGGAGTTCAAGGGCACGGGCAACATGGAACTGCACCTCGACCGCCGGTTGGTCGAGAAACGGGTCTACCCGGCCATCGACGTGAACCGTTCCGGCACACGGAAGGAAGACCTGCTGACGACGCCGGAAGAGTTGCAGAAGATCGCCATCCTGCGGCGGGTGCTGGCCGACATGCACCCGGTGGAGGCGATGGAACTGCTCGTCAACCGGGCGAAGAAGACAAAGACGAACGTCGAGTTCCTGATGACCATGAACCTGAGCTGAGATCAGTGACTTTGTTGGTGTCCGGGCTTTAGCCCGTGTTGAGGTTGAAGTCACAGCCTGAAGGCTGGACCCCAGCGGAGATTTGTTGGTGTCCGGGCTTTAGCCCGTCTCTTGATGGAAGGCACGGCCTGAAGGCCGGACCCCAGCGGAGATTTTGTTGGTGTCCGGGCTTTAGCCCGTCTTCTGACGAGAAGCCCGGCCTGAAGGCTGGACCCCAGCGAACCCAATCACCTGTTAGCCCGCCGCGCGAGCGAGGGCCAAGCCACTTTACGCAAGTGGTGACTTGGCCCTCACTCGCGCGGCGGGCTAACTTGTTGTCGGGAGGTGCCACCGTGACTGAACAAGAGTGGCTGAAGGCGAAAACAGTAATCAACCTCGATCTGTGGCGGTCGGCGAAGAACCAGCACCGCAAATGGCGGCTGTTCGCGGTCGCTTGTTGCCGTCGTGCGATGGGGTTGGCGAAAGACGACCGCCTCGAACCCGTTGCGGTGGCCGCCGAGCGCTTCGCGGACGAGGAGATGGGCTGGGAAGAGGTGAAACAATCCCGCAAAGTTCTGACCAAAATCCGCAAAGAGATCGACGACCAGTTCGGGCCGAAGGAAACGCTGTACGATACGCTCGACGCGCTGAACAGTGCCAGCAGCAGAAAACCGGTCGACACGTTGGCTTGCCACAAACCGTGTACCTATGCGTTCGCGGCCGTGTCTCGTCGGTCACATGCTCACGACGCCTGGGATAGGGCACTGAACAACGAAGAGCGAGAACAAGTTCTTCTCGCCCGCTGCATCTTCGGCAATCCGTTCCGGCTGGTCGCCTTTTCCCCTTCATGGCGTTCCGAGTCCGCCGTCGCGCTCGCCCGCACCGCCTACGACACCCGTAATTTCACCCTGCTGCCGATCCTCGCTGACGCCCTTGAAGACGCCGGGTGCGACCACGCCGACCTCCTCGCCCACTGCCGCGACCCGAAGGCCCCGCACGCCCGCGGCTGCTGGGTGGTCGATCTGGTGCTGAACAAATCCTGACGTTACCCTCGACGACGGAGGACGTGCCATGACCGCTCTGCTCACCCCGCCCCCGCTCGCCACCTCGTCCGGCCCGCGGCCGTTCCGCTGGACGGTGGCTCTCTTTCACCACATGGGTGACTCGGGCGCGTTCGAGGGCCGACGGGCGAAACTCATCCGCGGGCAACTCATCGAGGAAGGGCCGATGGACGCTCCGCACGCCATTGCTGTCGAAAAGACCGATGCCGAGTTGCGTGCGGCATTTGGGAAGGGGTGGCGGTATCGGGTGCAACTGCCGCTCGTCCTCGGCCAAGACACCGACCCGATGCCCGACATCGCTGTCATCCGCGGCACGCCCGGTGCCGTCGTTCATCCGACCGCGGCCGAACTGGTGGTCGAGATCGCCGACTCGTCTCTCGATTACGACACCACGACGAAGGCCGAGTTGTACGCCACCGCCGGCATCGCCGACTACTGGGTGCTGGACGTAGACGGGCGGCGGCTGCTCGTGTTCCGCGACCCGGAACCGCTGCCCGCCGGCCTGGGGGCGACCGCTTACCGCACCCGCCTGATCCTCACCGACGCCGAGATCATTTCCCCGCTCGCCGCCCCCACCGCCACCGTCCACGTCGTCAATTTGCTACCCTAACTCAATGGCTCGCGCCCGCCGTGTCACCCAACTCGAATGGACTACTGGCGCGTGCCGGCGGATGGTCGTCCATGCTCGTCGGATCGGTACCAACCGACAAATTCGCCTCTTGCTCTGTGGGTTCTGCCGGCAGTTCGCCGACCAACTGCCCGACGCCGGATGCCTGGCGGCGCTGGAGTTGGCCGAGGGGTACGCCGACGGGGTGGTGCCGTACCGGCGGCTGATCCCCGCGCGGGTTCACGTCGAAACAACCGAGTGGGGCGTGTCTGCCGCATTCGGCGAGCGATCCGATCTGGCGACGTGCCTGAATCAGGTGTTGCAGCCCGTGCTCGGCCTGGCGGAGTGCGATCTGCCTCAATTGCAAAACCGATCGGTCCAGGCCGCTCTTCTCCACTGCATCTTCGGCAACCCGTTCCGCCGAGTCGTGCTCGATCCCCGTTGGCGATCTGAATCGGCCGTCGCACTTGCCCGCACCGCCTACGACACCCGCAATTTCACCCTGCTGCCGATCCTGGCCGACGCCCTCGAAGACGCCGGGTGCGACCACGCCGACCTCCTCGCCCACTGCCGCGACCCGAAGGCTCTCCACGCCCGCGGTTGCTGGGTGGTCGATCAGATTCTCGGCCGAGTCTGACCGAACGCCATCACTCAACGTATCACAATAAGTAATAGATTAACGTTCTTCACATTAGTTACCAAACGCATCATTATGCTAGACTCGCCGGCTGTTTTCCGATAAATATCGCTGTCACGACACCTGCCCGGTGTTCAGACAGTGGGTCGGTCTGTCGGGCCGAAGTCGCCGACACCTTCTTGACTTGGAGATTCGCCTGTGGCCGACCGGAACAAGCTTCCCAAAGACTTGGGCGTAAAGGCCTACCTGGACGGCATCGCCGACCCGAAGCGAAAGGCCGATTGCCAGGCCTTGCTCCGGTTGATGAAGTCGGTGACCAAGTCGGAGGCGGTGTTGTGGGCGGCGTCGGTCGTGGGGTTCGGGACGGGCACCTACACCTACCCGAGCGGTCGGACGATGGAGTGGCTGCTGATCGGATTTTCGTCTGGCAAGAAAGACTTGACCATCCACATCACCCCGAGCCTGGGTGGGTGCGCCGATCTGCTGGCCCGGCTCGGCCCACACAAACAGGGCAAGTCGTGCATTTACATTTCTGCACTGGCCGCCGTGAACACCAAGGCACTGAAGGAGTTGCTCACGCGGGTGGTGACCACGCACAATGGGTCTGGCGGTTGAGCGACGGGGGTGGTCGCGTTGGTGCGGGCCACCCCTGCCCTGCCCTGGCTTAGCCAACCCAGTTCGCGTCGGTGGTCGTCCAGCCGATCAGTTCATCTTTGCCGAACCACAGGGCGATTTCGATGGCCGCGTTCTCGGGGCTGTCCGACCCGTGAACGAGGTTGTTTTGCACGCTGATGGCGAAGTCGCCGCGCACCGTGCCGGGGATCGCCTTCGCTCCGTCGGTCATGCCCATCAGGTTGCGGCACACCGCCACCGCCTCCCGCCCTTCCCACACCATCGCCACTGTTGGCCCGCTGGTCAGGAAGCTGAGCAGCGAGTCGTAGAACGGCTTCCCCTTGTGAACGGCGTAGTGCTTTTCGGCCAGTTCTTTGGACGGGTGGACCAATTTCAAGCCGACGAGCCGCAAGCCCTTCGCCTCGAAACGGGCGGTAATCTGGCCGACGAGCCGGCGTTGCACCGCGTCGGGTTTGAGCAGGATGAGTGTTTGTTGCACGGAAGGAAAGCCTCAGGGGTGTGGGTAAATGGTGCGGACAGACCGGCAGAACGGCTAGGGCGAGGCGTAGGATGACCCCACCGAGGACTGCCATGCCCACCGCCGACGTCGCCCTGCTCACCGACCACCGCTACACCGCCGCCGCCGCCGACCCCGGCGACTGGTACCTCGGCAACATCCTCGCCGACGACGGGTTGTTGCAATCCGCCCTCGCTCGCCGCGGGCTGACTTCCGTTCGGGTGGACTGGGCCGATGCGTCGGTCGATTGGTCCGCGTTCGGGTGTGCCGTCTTCCGCACCACCTGGGATTACTTCGAGCGGTTCGGCGAGTTTACCGCCTGGCTGAAACGCCTCGAACGGCAGACCCGGGTGTGCAACCCGATCGCCACCATCCGCTGGAACATGGACAAGCACTACCTCGCTGACCTCGACGCCCGCGGGGTGCCGGTGGTGCCGTCGCGGTTCCTCGAACGCGGCTCGACCGAGAAACTGGCCGACGTGTTGAACGAAACCGGGTGGGGCGAGGCGGTCGTCAAGCCGTGTGTCTCCGGGGCGGCCCGGCACACCTACCGGGTGAACCGGCGGACGGCCGGCGAACTGCAACCGCGGTTGTCATCGTTGCTCGCCGAGGAGGCGATGATGGTGCAGCCGTTCCAGGCCGACATCGCGGCGGGCGGGGAGGTCTCGCTCATGGTGTTCGGCGGGCGGGTGTCGCATGCGATCTGCAAGCGGGTGAAGGCGGGCGACTTCCGCGTACAGGACGACCACGGCGGGACGGTTCACGAGCACACGCCGACGGCCGAGCAGATCGCGTTCGCCGAGCGAGCGGTGGCGGCGGTGGCCCCAGTGCCGGTGTACGGGCGGGTGGACGTGGTGCGAGATAACCTGGGCCAGTTAGCCGTCATGGAGTTGGAATTGATCGAACCCGAACTTTGGCTGCGGATGCACCCGCCGGCGGCGGAGGTGTTCGCCGACGCCGTGGCCGCGTTCCTCTCGACCCCGCCCGTGGAGTAATGCCCATGCTCATCCGCCGCGACGACCTGACCGGCCCCGAGGTGCGGGAACTGTTGGAGGAACACCTCGCCGACATGCGAGCCATCTCCCCGCCAGAGAGTGTCCACGCCCTCGACCTGACCGGCCTCCGCAAGCCGGAGGTCACCTTCTGGACGGTGTGGGAGGGTGGCGAGTTGCTCGGGTGCGGGGCGTTGAAGGAACTCGACCCGACGCACGGGGAGGTGAAGTCGATGCGGACGGCGCGGCGGCACCGGCGGAAGGGCGTGGGGCGGGCGGTGCTCGAACACATCGTCGCCGAGGCGAAGGCCCGCGGGTACGCCCGCCTCAGCCTGGAGACCGGCACCCAGCCGCCGTTCGCCCCGGCCCACCGGCTGTACGAGGGGTTCGGGTTCGCCGACTGCGGGCCGTTCGCCGACTACACCCCGGACCCGAACAGCCGGTTCTTCACCCTCGTGCTGGCGGGCGGGTGAACGGCCTGGCGTGTGCGTTGGGGGGCGCAGGGCGGCTCAGCGAAAGGGGATGGGGCGAATGGGTAGGGTGGGTCCAGCGGCGGTGACGCCGCGCCGACCCACGATTCCAGGCCGGCGTGGGTCGGCGCGAGCGAG
>JALOQR010000442.1 GCA_025459365.1 Fimbriiglobus sp. | reverse complement strand
ACTCGACCCCGGCCTGGAGACTACCGGGTACGGGCTGCTCGACCTCACCCCCGCCGGCCCGCGGGTGGTCGAGGCCGGCGTCATCCGCTCGGCCGCTGGACGCGACCCGGCCGACATGGGCGACCGGGTGAAGTCGCTCTACGACGGTCTGCTCGAGGTGCTCGACCAGTGGCAGCCCGCCGCGGTCGCGGTTGAGCAACTGTTCGCCCACGTCGAGCACCCCCGCACGGCCGTGCTCATGGCCCATGCCCGCGGGGTGTACTTCCTGGCCGCCGCCCAGCGGGGCATCCCGGTGTTCAGCTACGGGGCAGCGCAGGTGAAGAAGGCGGTGACGGGGCACGGGCGGGCCGGCAAGGAGCAGATGCAGCACGCCGTCATGCGCGAACTGGGGCTGCACGAACCGCCCGAGCCGCACGACGTCGCCGACGCCCTGGCCATCGCCCTGTGCCATGCGTTTAGCAGCGGACCTGTCCTCGGCGGGGCGAAATCGGCTACCTTCACCGGGGTGAACATGAAGGCGCTGCTTGGCGCCCCCGAGGACGACCCGGCATGATGACCAAAATGACCGGCACCCTGGTGCGGGTGCTGGACGACGAGGTACGGCTGGCCGTCGGGCCGTTTGAGTACGCCGTGATGGTGAGCGAGGCCACCCGGCGGCACCTGCAACTCCGCAGCGGGCAGGAGGTGACGCTCCACCTCATCGAGTACTTCGAGGGCAACCAGTCGGGGAATCGGTTCACCCCGCGGCGGATCGGGTTCGCCACCGAAACCGAACTCGACTTCTTCGAACTCTTCTGCACGGTGGAGAAGATCGGAGTGAAGAAGGCGCTCAAGGCGCTCAGCCGTGGAGTGCGCGACATCGCCGACGCCATCAGCCGACAGGACACCAAGTGGCTGAGCACGCTGCCGGGTATCGGGGCGACGACCGCTGAGCAGATCGTGACGACGCTGAAACGCAAGATCGCCCCGTTCACCTACGCCGCCGCCGAGCCGGACCCGCCGCCCCCCGCCGAGTTGCCCAAGGCGGCGGTTCACGCGAGCGGCCCGCGTCAGCGGGCTGGTAAATCTAAGGACCAGAGGGCTGACGCCCCCCGCTCGCCGGACGCACCCGAACCCGACCCGCTGCCGAGTGGTCAACTCATCGAGGACGTTTACCAGGCGCTGCTGAGCGTCGGGCTGATGCCGGTCGAAGCCCGCGAGCGGCTGGACAAACTGCTACAATCCGGGACGCGGTTCAAGAGTGCTGGCGAGGCCATCGGCCTGATCTTCGGCACCAAGGGGGAGTGATGCGCGACCCGGCCCGGATCGAACCGATTTTGGAAGAGATTCGCCGCATCTGGACCGCGTGTCCGGACCTGCGGTTGTCACAGCTGTTGGTGAACGTCATCCGTTCACCTGAGCCGTGCCCGCAGATCTTCTACTTCGAAGACGACAAGCTCCTGGACCGGCTGCGGGCCTATTCTGTTGAAGGGAGGGTCACAGGGGAGAGGTCATGAATCGCTTCGCCGTTGCCGCCGTTCTTGTTCCACTCCTCACTCCCGTCTTGGCCCCTGCCGCCGAACCGCCGGCCGACTTGAAGCCGTTTCAGGGGAAGTGGGTTCTCTCTTCCGCTACCCTCGGTGGTCGGGACCACCTCGACGACTTCAAGGGCCTCACTCTCACCATCGACGGCGACCACTATACCGTCGTCGTCGGGCCGAACACGGACAAGGGCACCATCACCCTCGACGCGAGCAAGTCGCCAAAGCACATCACGCTCGCCAGTTCCGAGAAACTCGGGCCGTTCAAGGGCCGCACCATGCCCGGCATCTACGAGATGAAAGACAAAAAGCTGACCGTCTGCCTGAACTCCGAGAAGGACGACCGCCCGGAGAAGTTTGAAGCCCCCGAGAAGACGCCGATCATGCTGTTCGTGTTCGAGCGAGAGAAGAAGTGACGGGCCGCCCCCGCCCCACCGACCTTCCCGACCCCACCCCCCGGCGGGCACAATACACACTCCCCCGCCGAGTACCCCCGCGATGGCCCGTGAAAAGGTGATTGGTTCCGCCCCGTCCGACGACGACCGCAAGCGCGACGCCGCCCTCCGCCCGAAATTGCTCTCCGAGGTGATCGGCCAGAAGAAGGTGGTGAACCGCCTTCAGATCGCCGTGAACGCCGCCAAGAAGCTCAAAGAGCCGCTCGGCCACATTCTGTTCGACGGCCCCCCCGGCCTGGGCAAGACCACCTTCAGCACCGTGTTGCCGAACGAACTCGGCACCAGCGTGCAACTCACCAGCGGCCCCGCCCTCGCCAAGCCCGCCGACCTGCTTCCGTTCCTCACCAACGTAGAAGAAGGGAGCATCCTCTTCATCGACGAGATCCACCGCATGCCGCGGGTGGTGGAGGAGTTCATCTACCCGGCAATGGAGGACTACCGCATCGATATCGTGCTCGGCGAGGGGATGAGTGCCCGCACCATCAGCATGAACCTGAAGCGATTCACCCTCATCGGCGCGACCACCCGCAGCGGCATGTTGTCGTCGCCCATGCGGGATCGCTTCAAGATGCACGAACACCTGGAGTTCTACAGCGTCGAGGAGTTGGCCCAGATCGTGACGGTGAACGCCAAGAAGCTGAACCTGCCGATGACCGCCGACGCCGCCCACGAACTGGCCCGCCGCAGCCGCGGCACCCCCCGCATCGCCAACGCCCGCCTCTACTGGGTGCGGAGCTACCACGCCGGCCACCCGGAAGCCGGTGACGGCCCGGTGTCACTCGACACGGCGAAAGCCGCGCTCGACATGCAAGAGGTCGATACGGAAGGACTCGACCGCCAGGACCGGCGGTATCTGGAAATCCTCATCGATGTGTTCGGCGGT
>JALOQR010000441.1 GCA_025459365.1 Fimbriiglobus sp. | reverse complement strand
CTGTACCGCCGGGCAGCGTTCGGCGCTACCCACGCGGAACTGGTTCAGGCGGTCAAGGACGGCCCGAAGGCGACCATCGACCGTTTGCTCAAGGGAAGCGAACAGGCGGCCGACTTCAACACAACTTCCGACTCCATGGCCGGCGAGCGGAGCCTACCCGCGGGTAGCACCCACGAGCGGTTGGCCTCCTGGTGGCTGTGGCGGGTGCTGAACACCGCCCACCCGCTGCACGAAAAGATGTGCATCTTCTGGCACAACCACTTTGCCACTAGCAACGTCAAGGTGCAGAACGCCCGGCTCATGCTCGGCCAGTACCGGCTGATCGCGAAGTACGCCCTGGGTGATTTCCGCGAGTTGCTCAAGGAAATGTCGTTCGACCCGGCCATGCTCGTGTGGCTCGACGCGAAGGAGAGCAAGAAGGGCAAGCCGAACGAGAACTATGCCCGCGAGTTGATGGAACTCTTCTCGCTCGGCATCGGCAACTACACTGAGGCCGACATCCGAGAAGCGGCCCGCGCCTTCACCGGGTACGACGTGGCCGCGGGGAAGATGAAGTTCGACCCGAAGCAGCACGACGCCGGCGAGAAAACGGTGTTCGGCCAGAAGGGGAGTTACAAGGGCGAAGACATCGTGCGGCTCTGCCTCGACAAGCCGGCGTGCCCGAAGTTCCTCGTCACGAAGCTATACCGCTACTTCGTCAACGAGACGGTCGAACCTCCGGCGGATCTGATCACCCCGCTCGCCGAACAGTACCGCACCAGCGGCTTCGACACCGGCAAGCTGGTCGAGACTATCCTGCGGTCGAACCACTTCTTCGATGCCGCCAACTACCGCCAGCGGGTCAAGCCGCCGGTCGAGTTCGCGGTGGGCATCGTCCGCGGGCTGGAGGGCACCACCGGCCCGCAACCGCTCGCCGCCGAGTTGGAAAAACTCGGGCAGGCTCTCTTCGCTCCGCCAAGCGTGAAGGGGTGGGACGGTGGCCCGACGTGGCTGAACGCCCAGACGCTCCTGTTCCGCCAGAACCTGGCGCTCGCCCTCACCGGTGGCGATGGCCTCGGCCAGCGGTGCGACCCGGCGGCGTTGCTGACCCGACACGGGGCGAAGTCGGACTCCGAAGTGGTCGATTTCCTGCTCAGCGTGTTTCTGCAACACGATGTGCCGGCGACGGCGAAGAACAAATTGCTCGCTCACCTTGCGGAGTCGGCGAAGGCGAAGCCACCGGCATTCTGGACGAGCGACGAGGTGGCGGCCCACCGCGTCCGCACGGTCGCCCACCTGGTGCTCACCCTGCCCGAGGTCCAGTTGGCCTGATTCTCGTTCATTTCGCTGATTGCTGTCTCGCTGGCGGAAGGCAAAGGATGTCCGCCTCCGCCCGCGGCCCCTTCGTGTGCCCTGTCCGTGTGGCTCGGCCAGTTTCTCCGGTCATGATCGGTACACCGGCAGGCGGGCGAAGTGCCCGGAGTGCGATGTCATTCCGATGGCGAACTTCTTCGCCATCACAAGTGAGGATGGATGGCTCCTCCGACAACGAGAAGAATCACTGGAAGAGACTCCGGCACAATCACAACGAGCCTTCGCTGAAACCTGCCTGCACCGCTCCGGGTACACTCGGCAACCTCCCGCGAGTGACCGGAGCGACTCCCATGACCGACCGCCGCGACTTCCTCCGCACGTCCGCCCTGCTCGGCTTCGGGGCGAGCGTGCCCACCTTCCTCGGCAAGACGGCGTCGGCCGCCCCCACGTCCGACAAGGCCGGGGCGAAAGACACCATCCTCGTGGTGGTGCAACTCACCGGCGGGAACGACGGACTGAACACCGTCATCCCGTTCGCCGACCCCGAGTACGCCAAGCTCCGCCCCACCCTCGCTATCAAAAAGAGCGAGACAAAGAAGCTCACCGACTCACTCGGCCTGCACCCGAGCCTGGGCGGGTTCGCCGACTTGCACGAGAGCGGAAACCTGTGCGTGGTGCAGGGCGTCGGCTACCCGAACCCGGACCAATCGCACTTCCGCAGCATGGACATCTGGCACGCCGCCAGCACCGCCGACAGCCTCACGGAAGGCTGGATCGGCAAGGCGTTCAAAGAGAAATCCGTTCCTGGCTTCCACCTCGCCGACAGCACCAAGGAGACGGCTCCACTCGCCCTCACCGGGGCACCCACCCGCGTGCCAAGCATCACCAGCCTGGAAGACTTTCAACTGAAAGTCAACGGCGCCGATCCGACCGAACGCGAGAGGCAGAAGCGGTTGATTGAAACCGTGAGCGAAGCAAACCACAACACCCCCGACCTGCTCGACTTCGTCAAGCGGACGGCCACCACCACCTACGCCAGCACCGAGAAACTCGCCGGCATCGGGAAGAACTACACCCCGAAGGCGACCTACCCGACAACCGCCCTGGCGAGCCGCCTGAAACTCGCCGCCCAGCTCATCGACGCCGGGGTCGGGGCGCGGCTGTTCTACGTCGCCCTCGATGGGTTCGACACGCACGCCGGCCAGGGCGGGGCGACCGGCGGCCACGCGAACCTGCTGGAAACGGTCGGCGGGGCAATCGCCGCGTTCTACAAGGATGTGGCCGCCCGTGGGCACGGCGAGCGGGTGTGCGTGATGACGTTCAGCGAATTCGGCCGGCGAGCCAGAGAGAACGGCAGCAAGGGCACCGATCACGGCAGCGGGGCACCGATGTTCCTGGTCGGCGGGCGGGTGAAGGCCGGCGTGGTCGGCGAACACCCGAGCCTGACCAAGCTCGAAGACGGCAACCTGAAACATCACACCGACTTCCGCACGGTGTACGCCGCCGTGCTGAACGAGTGGCTCGGTGTGGATGCGACGAAGGTGCTCGGCAAGGGGTTCACCCCGGCG
>JALOQR010000143.1 GCA_025459365.1 Fimbriiglobus sp. | reverse complement strand
GCGGCCAGCGGGGTGGACTGAGGCACTACCGGCGGTGGTTCCTGGGCCTGAGCTTGCCGAAGGGCCTGCCCACCTGGCCAAGTGCCCCATTGCGACGGCGGACTCGGGGCGACGGCGCCCGGCTGGGCCGTCGCGGCACCGGCCAGCAGCACGCCGACCGCGGCCGACAGCCAAGCCCGCACCCGACCGGCGTTGAACGCCCCAGTCATGCCAACCCCCACGGCAGACGCCGGAATACTCCCCGAAGTGCTGTTGCATAGCCTGGGTTGGGGAGTAGTGAAAGGCCAACTCGGAAGTTCAGGCCACCAGGGAATGGAGTAATCGGATCTGCTTGCCAAGCATGAATTTACGGAGAATCGCTCAAGACCTACCGCATCCGTACCAGGCCTGTGGAATTCTTGCTTTTCATGGGTGTTCTTGCTCCTCTTGGCCCACACTTCAGGCAGGGCATCTGCTACGCGAAGCCGAGGGGAACTCTTCGCCTTCGGTTCCGGTGGCACTTGCACATCTGTCAGAGGTAGCTGGAAGGGTTGGCGTGGCCCAAATGACGTGTCGACGGAGATGCGAGTGCCGCTATGGCATCCGAGGGCGCACCGTCGGCTACGGTTCGCCCCCCCCTCTGCCACACTGCCACCTGCCACACACATACCCCCCCCACCACCGCCACCCGAAAAGTGGCGAAAATCAGCCTCATTCTTCACACCGTTATTCGACCAGCGTCTCCAAAGCTGACAGCACTTGCCCTCCCACCGCCGACCGCTATCATCTAATCTTCTGCGAAATTCCACGCTTTCTCGGACCCGGAATCATGAAGAAGGGCATCCACCCGAACTACCGGCCGGTGGTGTTCATGGACGTCTCGGCCAACGTGTCGTTCCTCACCCGTAGCTGCGTTGAGTGCGAGCAAACGGTGAAGTGGGAAGACGGCAACGAGTACCCGTTGTACAAGATCGAGATCAGCAGCGCCAGCCACCCATTCTACACCGGGAAGATGTCGTACATCGACACCACCGGGCGGGTTGAGAAGTTCCAGAAGAGGTTCCAGCGGAACACTCCGAAGAGCTAGATTGGCACACACGCACCAGGGGTCGGGAGCGGGGTTCACCCGTGCCCGGCCCCTGGTGCATTTCTGGGTCGAACGGCGAACACAAGGCCCGCCAGGCCTGTGGATGCCGCCACCTCTGACATGCACCCGCGGCCCTGGCGGGCCAGGTTCGTCCAAATCGGGAGGCGATTATGTGGCCGGTGATGGAACAGAAACTCGCCCGCTTCCATGAACTCCAGAAACAACTGGAAGACCCAGACATCGCCGCCGACGCACACAAGTCGGCCGCCATCGCCCGTGAGCATGGGTCGCTACGGAAGGCGGTTCTTCCGTACCAGGAATTCCTGTCGCTGGAGCAGCAAATCGCCGACGCCGAGGCAATGCTTCAGGAGCCAGATGCCGAGATGAAGCAGATGGCGGAGGACGAGTTGGCATCACTCCGCCCGCGCCGAGACGCCCTCAAGAACCGCATCGAAGACCAACTCCTCGTGGATCCGAGCGAAGACTTCGACCGCCTGATCCTTGAGATTCGCGCCGGTACCGGCGGAGACGAAGCCGCTCTGTTCGCCGGCGACCTGTTCGAGATGTATTCGCGGTACGCCCGCGCCAGGGGGTGGAGCGTCGAAGAGATCGACCACAGCCCGGGTGAGGCGGGCGGGTTCAAGGAGATCGTGCTGAGCGTGAAGGGAGACGGGGTGTACCAGGCGCTACGGTTCGAGAGCGGCGGGCACCGCGTGCAGAGGGTGCCGAAAACAGAAACCCAGGGCCGCATTCACACCAGCATGGCCACGGTGGGGGTAATGCCTGAGCCAGACGAGGTGAATGTGCAAATCAACCCAGCCGACCTGGAGATCGAGGTGATGCGGGCCGGCGGGGCGGGCGGGCAGCACGTGAACAAGACCGAGAGTGCCGTGCGCATCTGGTACAAGAAGGGCACTCCGGACCAGATCGAGGTGAAGTGCCAGGACGGCCGCAGCCAGCACAAGAACAAGGAGCAGGCCATGCGGGTGCTCCGTAGCCGGGTGTACGAACAGCAGCAGGAGCGGGTCCACAAGGCCCGCTCGGATATGCGCCGAACGCTCATCGGCGGGGGCGACCGGAGCGAGCGGATTCGCACCTACAACTTCCCGGACGGCCGCGTCACCGACCACCGCATCGGCCTGACGGTTTACAAGCTCCAGATGATCCTGGCCGGGGAGGTCGATCACCTCATCCAGCCCCTCGGCGAACACGACAAAAAGGAACGCCTGGCCGCCGCCGCCTCCGGAAAGTGACCTGCCCCAAATTCCGCCCATCGCCCACTTGACACGCCCCCGCAGCTCCGATTACTGTATCGGTTATCTAGTACACCACGTCACTCACACGGTAGCACCATGCCGATCCGGGTAGACGCCGGCTCGCCGGTGCCGATCTACGAGCAAATCGCCGACCAACTGGTGTTCGCCGTCGCCGGCGGAGACCTGGCCGCCGGCGACCTGGTACCGAGTGTCCGCGACCTGTCTGTGCAACTGACGGTGAACCCGAACACCGTGGTGCGTGCGTATCAGCAACTCGAACAACTTGGGGTACTCGAACCCCTCCGCGGGCGGGGCATGGTGGTGACGGCCGACGCCGCTCGCAAGTGCAAGGCCCGCCGCAAGGAACGGCTACGGGAGCGGGTCGACGAACTCATCCGCGAGGCCCTGTCGGCGGGTCTGACGGACGATGACCTGAAGCAGTTGATCGATGCTGGCTGGCCGGCAGCATCACGGAACGGGAAACGGTGACGGGCGAGCGGGGAGTTTCTGCCCCCTGATCCCCGCGAACACACCCGCCCGCACACGCGGGCCGCTCACCCAACAGAGGCTCGCTCATGTCTGCCCCACCGGAAGCGATCGCCGTCCGCGACCTGACCGTCCGCTATCGCGGCAAGCCGGCGGTGAGCGGGCTGAGCCTTTCCGCCCCGCGGGGATCGGTGTACGCCCTGCTCGGCGACAACGGGGCGGGCAAGAGCACCACCATGAAGGTGCTCACCGGGCAGATCCGCCCGGACGCCGGAACCGCCAGCATCCTCGGCCTGGATTGCTGGGCACACGCCGACGCCCTTCGGCACAAGGTGGGGTATGTACCCGACCGCCCGAAGTTGTACGACTGGATGACCGTGTCCGAGATCGGCTGGTTCACCGGTGCGTTCCACCGCCCCGGATTCCGTGACCGTTACCTCGACTGGGCCGGCCGCCTCGCCCTCGACCCCGGCAAGAAGATCAAGGACTTCAGCAAGGGGGGATACGCCCGCGTCGGCCTCGCCCTCGCCCTCGCCGCCGACCCGGACGTGCTCTTGCTCGACGAACCCACCTCTGGCCTCGATCTTCACACCCGCCGCGAGTTCCTGGCCAACCTCGTCGACCTCGCCGCCGAGGGGCGGACCATCCTCATCTCCAGCCACAGCATCAGCGAGTTGGAACGCTTCTGTAGCCACGTCGCCATCGTGTTCGGCGGGAAGGTGACCCACGCCGGCACGCTCGACCAACTCCGAGGGCGGTTCCGGCGAATCGGGTTCCGGTACGACTCCGCCCCGCCAGATGTGCGGGCAGTTGGCACTGTGTGTGAGACCGCCCGCGTCGGCCGCTCGGTGCAGCACCTGCTCATGGACCCCGACCCGGTCGCCCTGGAGTCGCTCCGCGTCCACCCGGACCTACACGACTTCGAGGAAACGGCCGTCAACCTGGAAGACGTGTACGCCGCCCTCACCCGCCCACCGCAGATGGAAGGACCAGTGGCGGAGCGGAACGGCAAGGCCGACCGACAGGAGGTGGGGCGATGATCCGCGCACTCTTGTGGAAGGAAGCCCGCGAGCAAGGGTTGATCGTCGGGGCACTGGCCGTGCTCGGGCTAGCAGTCCTCCTCGGGCTGGGCATTCTGAACGGCAGTACAGACCAACTCGACAGCCGCACGGCCCTGACCAACCCTGGCGTGCTGTCGGTGGTCATGCTCACCATCACGGCCGGGGCGGTGGTGGGCGGAACACTTTTCGCATACGAGAAAGAAAACGGCACCGACGTGCTGCTCGGCATGATGCCAGTCCGGCGGCGTGCAGTGTGGGCAGGGAAGATGGCGGCCGGGGCGGCTCTCGTGCTACCGGTGACCGGGGTACTGTTCGGGGCGGCGGCGGCTGTGCGGTTGCTCGGCTCACCGGCCTACCTGCCGTTGTGGGCGGTCGGGTTGGGCACGCTGGCCCTGGCCACCCTTGGCTGGGCATCGGTTGGGTCGGCCTTCTCTCGCACGTCGCTCGCCGCCGCCGGGTGGGGAGTGGTGTTGCTCGTTGGGGCGACACTCGTACTCGTGCCCTGCGGCATAGGCCTGTTCGTGTTCGGCATCCAGCGGGCGGGGCGGACGCTGCCCCCGCTCGGCGCCGCCACCACCGAAGTCACCCTCGGCTCAGCCCTGCTGTTCACTCTGGTCGCCATTCCGGCAGTGGTGTCGTACTGGCTGTACACCGCCCCGGACCGCGACCGGGTGCGACGGGCGGTGGAGGTGAAGGCGACAGGCGGTCGCCCCCGCCCGCGGCGGCCCGGCCTGCTCAGCGGGGTGTGGCGGTGGACGGCCGGCATCCGTGCTGCTCTGTGGATGAGCCTTCGGCAGCAGCGGCGATTCACCCTCGTGCTGGCGGCGGTGGGGGCGGTGTGCGGACTGACTCTGCTCGCACCCGCTGCTCCGTTCGTGGCCGTCTGGCCGCCGGTCGCCTTCTTCCTGGCCGTGCTCGTCGGGGTGGTCGGGTGGTACGACGAGCAGACAGCCGGGGCGAAGCGGTTCTGGGTTGAGCGACGGTTGCCGGCTGCACGGCTGTGGTGGGCGAAGGTGACGGTTGGAGCGCTGGCCACAACGGTTGTGACCCTGGCAGCACTGGTGCCGGTGGCGGTGAAGGCTTGGGTCGCCCGCCGTGATCCTGACGCCGTGCCGTCGTACCTGCTGACCAGCTACCACTTCCCCCTGTTCACCTTCGTACTCATGTGGCCCGCCTATGGATTCGCTTTCGGGCACGTGGTCGGCATGCTCTTCCGCAAGACGGTCGTCGCGGCGGCGGTGGCGGCGATGGTGGGGGCGGTGGCGGCAGCCGTGTGGTTACCGTCGGTACTCGGCGGTGGGTTGCATCCGTGGCAGGTGTGGGCACCCCTGGTCGGGGTGTTCGCCACGGCCCGGGCGCTGGCGTGGGCGTGCGCGGCCGACACGGTGGGGACCTTCCGCGGGCTGATTCGTTTGGCGTTTGGCACGACCGTCACGGCGGCGGCCGTTGGCGGGGGGTTGATGTACCGGATGATCGAAATCCCCGACGACCCGGCCCGCAACGCCGACGAGGTGTTCAAACGAGATCAAATCCCGCCCTTCGATACGAACCTTGCGGGGCAGGAGTACCGTCGGGCGGGTAGCCTGCTTCAAGAAGCGGTGGCCGGACGTGGCAGCCTTCAGGACGCCGCCACGATCGCGCGAATGAGTACCCCAGCCAACGCCGCTTTCAGCGCTGGCACGTTCGATCAACACCTACCCAGACCACTGGCCGAACTTGTCGAGACGACCCTCGAACACGGCTGGACACCGTCGGAGCAGAGTCACCGCCTGCTCACTCAGGTGTTTGGTACCGGTTGGGACGAGTCGGCCGCCGCGGCGGCCCGCCTGCCACTCGGCACCCTGGAAGACCCCCGCGACCTGACACTCAACTCACCGCTCAGGCACCTGGACGCCCTCACCGGAGCGGACGCTCTTCTGCTCACACGCGGGCTGAAGTCCCAGTACGAAGGCGACCCCGAGCGGTTCGTGCAAGACTTCTCGGTCGTGCTCAACCTGAGCCGCACCATCCGGAACAAGAGCGTGCAAGGGTGCGCCGCGGCCGGCCGACGAGTGGAACGTCGGGCGGTACAGGGTTTCACCCGCTGGCTGGAGCGGCTCCACGGGCGAGAGGATTTACTGACAAGGATCGAGAGCCTACTTGCCGAACACGATGCCGTGTGCGGGGACGACGCAGCCGACGTACGCCTGGCCGATCAGGTCGTTCTGCGGAACACGTTCCGGCAGTCGGGCGAGGTGCTTCGGCGTCAGTGGCGGTTCGGCCAGGCCGGGGAAGAGGTACGGGTGAAGCAGAACGCCGAGGCCGATCTCGTCGGGGTCGCGTGGCAGATGCCGTGGGAGCAGGAGCGTCAGGAGCGGTTGATCGCCCGCGGGAACATCAAGGGGTACGGGAACTACAGCCCAGACTCGCCGTTCCTCGGCTTGCCAGGGGTGGATGCCCTGCCCCACGTGCTGGATCAGTGGTACCTCCGACACGACGGTTTCTCGGCGGCTGAGGGGATGGTGCAGTCCGATCGCCGTGCCGCCCGTACGCTGATCGCCATCCGCCGTTTCGAGATGAAGAACGCTCGCCCGCCAAAGGCGCTGGCCGAACTGGTGCCTGAGTTCCTCCCGGCTGTCCCGCTCGACCCATTCAACAAGCAGCCTTTCCGCTACCGTCTTTCCACTGGCGAGCAGATCGAGATCACCTCCCGGACCCAACCGCGGACTCCAATCCTGCTCACCGATATCGGCATGCAAGTGGTGGCCCTCAGCGGTGGCCTGGCGGTGCCCGCGGAACCTGACACCCGACCCCTCCAGCCACCGTCTCCCAACAACCCGACCGAAGAAACACCTTCGAGAACGGATCTGCGTTTCACGGTATCCGTCGGCTTCAGTCCAGAACCGCTGTGGTTGAAGGAAGTACCAGCCGGACGACCTGTTTTGTGGGGCATCGGACCCGACCGCGTGGACAACGGAGGTACCAAGGTCAACAGCCGGGCGTTCGTTGGCGACGCTGTTTACTTCCCTCCGCCGATCCCCGCAGACCGGCGATGACCGTACGTCAACGGAGAGCCAACCTCGTGTTGGCCATGACCCACCATCGGAGAAGGTGAGCAACACGATCCCGGCCAACATCGCCGCAACCAGGGATAAGCACGTCCGAGTTGAACGCCGATCATGCCTTGGATCGAATGTGGAAGCACCCACAGGCGCCAACGGCCCCCGCCGATGGGGCGTTTCCCTGGTGTCTGACCTCTGATATCTTCACCACGACCTCTCTCTCTCACTCAACCCATGCGGGCTGTCCCATGCCCATGACCTTGATCTGCGCCGCCTGCTCGAGCACGATCCCTAACGTCGCCGACGAGTTGGAAGGGCAAACGATCCCTTGCCCGGCATGCGGCCAGGCGGTGGCAGTCTTCCCGTCGCTCGATGCTCCACCACCCTCACCAGCGGTCGCAGCAACAAGCCGCATTCCACCCACGCTTGAGCAGGAAATCCTCGACGCCGACATCGTCGAAGAGACAACTACTGCCGAGGCCGAACCGATCGATGTCGAGATCATTCCTGACGATCCGCCGCCGGTGCGCAAGGCGGCGTTACTCAATCCAGCGACTGTCGGCAGATCAGCGACGTCTGGCAAAGTGGACGACGTGCCGATGGCTCGCCCTGCCGCCAAGGCAAAACCAAATCCGACCAAGATCAATGCGGACCACCGCCCAGATCCGAAACGGAGGATGGAGTCCGTTCAAGAGGAGGATCGGCCCCGGAAAACTGCGCCGACCCGACCCACACCAAACAACCAGGATCGCCCAACACGAAAAGACGACCGCGATTCCGGTGCAGACCAACCGAAGAAAAAGAACTCGGCCCTACCGCTTCTGTTCGCGTTCCTCGGTGGGTTGTTGGTGATCGGTATCGGCGGGACGGTGGCGGCCTTGCTGCTGGCCAACCCAACCAACACGGCCAACGACACCCCCTTTCCGCCTGGCCCTGACCCCGACAGGCGACCTCCCCTGCCGGGGGTGCGATCGAGCGAGCGTGAACCGACCGTCACACGTCCAAGCGTCGACAATGGACCGGGTACAACCCAGCCAACAGCACGGCCTGTTGATCCACCAAAGCCTGTCGATCCACCAAAGCCTGTCGATCCACCAAAGCCTGTCGATCCACCAAAACCTCCGATGAAGAAGGACCGCATCTCGGGTGAGGCCCTGGAACGGGCGAAGCACAGCTCGGTTTACATCGAAGTCGATGACGGGAGCGGCGGGGGGGGGACGGGAAGCGGCTGGTTTGGCGGAGAACCTGGGCTTGTCATCACCAACGCCCACGTACTCGGCATGCTTTACCTCGGGGCGAAGGAGCCTGCCAAGATCAGCGTCTTCATTCACCGACTCCGGACTGCCGGGCAAGCAAAAGGTCTTCGAGGGGTCCAAAGTAAAAGTGCTGGCCGTGGACAGAGACATGGACCTGGCGATCCTTCAGATCGTCAACGAGGCCGACCTGCCGCCACCCCTGCCAATCCGCCCGGCGAACGAACTTGTGGAGTTGGACAAGCTTGTGTGTCTCGGGTTCCCTGGCGGCCGTCGGCTGGCCGACCGCAACCGGAGCACTCTGCCGCCGAGGATCACTGTCACGGAGAGCAATGTGTCGGCCCTTCGGAACGACGACGGTGGCAATCTGTACTCAGTTCAGATGCAAGGGGGGGTCGTCCACGGAAACTCCGGTGGGCCGGTGTGCGACACCGATGGAAACGTGATTGGCGTGGCTGTCCGGGTCGATATCGACCACCGCGGCGAGCGGACCAACATCGCCTTTGCTGTGCCGTCGGAATACGTCGTTGGCCTGCTGGCCGGGCGAGCGGCCGAAGGGGTCATCGGTCAGGGGTACTTGAAAGGCGATCGTGTGGTGTATCCGATCACCGTCCGCTGCGCCGACCCACTCAACAAGTTGAAGGGGATCGGGGTGGGGGTGTGGGTGGGGGAGAAAGGCACTGGCCCCCGACCGCCCGGTGATGCTCACAAAGAGGAGAAGGGAGACGTCGGATACCGTGAGATTCCCCTCGCCTATGACCGAACCAGAAAGGTCGCCACCGGGGAGATCGACTTTCCCCGCGACACCGACGGGCGGGCCTACTGGGTGCGGCCGTTCTACACCAACACACTCATGCCCAAGCGATACCTGGCCGGCACTCCGCTGCCGGCTGAGGAGTCGCCAGTCGAGCGAACGCCCGTCGACCTGTCGGCCCGATTGTCTGCGGGCGCTGAGTTCTCCCTGACCATCGACCATGTTGTGAAAGCCACACAGAAAAGGGACGGCGACGGTGGCGAGGTGATCGTTCCGGTGACGCTCCGCCAGCAGTTGAAACTGAGAGAGAGAGTGGAACGGCCGCGGAAGGCAACCGACCACGCTCTGCTCGAACACGTCATGAAAAACGATGCAGCCAAAATCGAAGTATCGGTCGGGGGTGAGAAACCGACGATGACGAAAGAGTTACTCGACGCCAAGGACACCCTCAGCCAGTACGTGGGGCTGGTAGCCGTAGGACGGGACGGGAAGACTTCCGGGGTGACCGTTGTTCAGGGAGGTCAGTCCAGCGCGACTGATCCCATCAAAAAGGACATCGTCAACCGTCTTGCGCAGCAATGGGCGGCGACCGCTGGCGAATCAACCCTCAAACTGCCCGGCAAGTCGGTCAACGTCGGCGACACCTGGACCGACACACTCAGCCACAGGATCAAGCTCGCCCCCGAGCTATTGGTCACCGCCCCAAAGGATGCTGTCATCGGCACGATGAAGGAAGAGGTGACGTATACCTACCTCGGTCGGCGAGATCGGGCTGGCCGTGGGGAGGCGGTCATCCGGGTGGAAGGAGTATTGCACCCGATTGGGTCGGATACCCTCACATGCGGAAACGTCGAGGGGCGAGCAGTCATCGACGAACGGACGGGGTTGGTGCTCGAGATTGCCCTCAGACGGGAGTTCGATCTGGAAGTGAAGCTGAACTCCGTCATGGTCCGTGCGAGTGGAACAGAAGTCGTGAAGGTCCTGCGAGAGAAGTAAGACACATTCCGGAGGGTGCAGGCCGCGTGATCGGCGTGATCCCTCAGCCGCAACTTGTACGGCAGATCCGCTTGATTCGTTGTGGTCATGGATCGACAGCCCAGTGGAGCCGACCTCCCCGACAGTCACCATCGGGGGGTCGGTCAACCAACGGCAGCAGGTTGTCCGTGTGGCCCCCAACCGAGGCAAGTCGTTTCCTCAGTTCACGATTCTTCGGTGTGACTCTCTCGAGCAGGAAACAGTGCATCCGCCGCCTTCAGCCTCGAATTCAGTTCGGGTTGTGGGTACAACCCACCAGCCACTAACAACACGCAGAGCCCAACCACGGCCAGCCGCTCGGCCCACGACAGCGGCAAGTCGACTGACGATGCCAGCCGCCGACCGGTGAACAACAGCCAGAAGGCTCGGAGCACGGCGATGCCGTTCAGTGCCCCGACCGCGATGACCGTCGTACCCACCCACGGGTTGGCGTTCAGTGTGCCATCTACCAACAGTTCGGCCGACACGAAGCCGACCGTGCCGGGGAAACCGACGCACGCCAACCCGGTGACGAGGAACCCGACCGCGAGGAGGGGCGACCGTTCGTACAACCCGTGGTGGGCCGCGAGCGACAGCTTTCCGTAACGGTCTTCCACCGCCCGCACTACCAACCCCATGCCAGTGGCTGACAACATGAGCGAGAACCAGAGAGCGAGCGCACCGGTGCTGCTCTCGCGGGTGTGAACCTCCAACCCGACGAACACGAGCGAAGCGAAACTCACAAACAGGTGGGCAACGAACCGCCGCACGTCCGTCTGCACCACAGCCAACCCGGCGGAGTAGATGGCCGTGAGTAAAGACAGCACTGTCACCGCCCCCAGTAGCCACGCCGGAGCGACCGGCATGGCCAGCCGCACCGCCGCGTAAACGCCCATCAGCGGCCCGACGGACAGTAAGGCCGAACTGAGCGATGCGTTGGCGAACAGGTCCGGGATCCACACATGGGCCGGCAGCACCCCGCCCCGCACGAGGGCCGCTAACACGAACAACACCGCCCCAGCCTCCTTCTGCCCGCCCGCGAAGAATGCCCACCCGGCCAACATCATCAAGACGAACGCAGTCATGTGGACGACGTACACGCGAGTCGGCTGGCCACGGCTCCGCAGATCGAAGTATGGGGGCACGACGCACGCGATGAGCAGGGGCACGAGCAAGTTCGTGTCGAGCGTGCTGAACGCCGCCAGCCGCAAGGCGAACGACAGTAGGAATCGGGTGGGGTCGAACCGCACGGCCTTCGACCGCGAGGTGGTGGCGGCCGTTAGCAGGTGCAGCAGGGCGACCACCGGCAAGAGCGGGGCGCTCAAATCATCCACGCGCAAGAGCGGCCCACTTCCACGCTCGGCGTGCCAGTGCTGGCCGGCCCACGCCAATATCGTCGCGACGAGTGCCAGCCCGCACACTCCAGTTGCCCATCGCACGGCTGCGAAGTTGTTGCGAATCAAGGCGATCGGAACTGTCAGCAGTAGTGGCAGACCGACCGCGATTTCGAGCCAGGGGAATCCGAACACAATCACTGTGATGTCTCCGAAACTTCACCCACCGACGGGGGAGGGAGCGGTTGCGACGGGGGGGACGCCGCCCGCCGCCCCGCTTGCCCCTCCCCCAACGAGGGGGAGCTTTCACCCGCCGCCCCGCCGTTCAGCCAGTCGGCCCAGGCGCCCTCCAGGCGGTTCAGGAGGCGGAACAGTGCAACGAACGGGCGGACGACATACTCGTCGAGCAGGTCATCCAGATGGCCTCGGTCGAGGGCGAAGCGGTAGAGCCACAACTCGGCAGTCCCCGCCGCTCGTGGCAGTTTCGCCCCGGTGGCATTCTCCACCGCCTTGTAGTCGAGCAGCAGGCTCGGGGCCCTCACGAACTGGAGTGTCCGCAGGCAAGCGTGCCCAAGTAGGTGGACGAGCGGGACGTACCACAGAGCTTCGCCCCAGGCCAAGGGCAAGCGTGACCGACGCCAGCACCACCGACTTCTCGAACAGCGGGCTGACCCGCAGAAGCAGGAACGCCCCGAGGTGGACGGACAGCGCCCCGTAAAACACCGCGCTGCTTGGGGTTGGCCCTTCCATCGCACGCGGCAGCCACCCACTGAACGGCAGAAGTGCCGACTTGCCCGCAGCAGCGAACAGCAGCAACCCCCCGACGACCATCGCCTGCCACGCAGAAACGGTTGCCGCCTCGTAGGGCCACGCCCCCTGCCCGAGCAAGTGGTGAAAGTCGCCCTCGCCGACCATGCGATGGGTGAGCACAGCCGCCAAGAGCAGTGCAGCGTCGGCCGCCCGGTAGATCACCCACACGCGGAACCCATTCCTCACCGGAGCGGGCCGCTCGTGGAAGTAACCGATGAGCAGCACGCTTGACAGTCCGACGAGTTCCCATCCTGCGAACAGCGTCTCCACTGAGCCGGCCACGGCAGCGGTTGTCATGCCGGTGGCGAACAATGCGAACAGTAGGAAGAAGCGGTGGTAGCCCGGTTCGCGGTGCATGTAGCGGGCGGCGAACGCTCCGATCACCCCGCAAAGCAACAAGCTGAGAATGGCGAACGGTACGGAAAGCCGGTCGTACAAGAACTCCAATTGGAAGTGGTAGTGCGGCGGAAGATGGACCCACTGCCCGAGGTCGACCTTTACGTCCCGCTCGTCGGTGGCCAGCATGAGAACGAACACGCCGACGACGGCCAGAAGACCTACCAGGTTCCCGCACTGCAACAGCCGATACGTGAACCACTCCGGCGGGCGGGCGAGCAGAAGCACGAGGGAAAGCAGAAGGGTAGCAGCGGCCGGAGTTGCCACAGTCGTCACACCCAGCCAGAACAGGAGATCGTTCACGCTCGCACCCCTGCCGCCGAGGCGATCTCAACGAACTCCAGGTGTTCCCGCCGACCGCTGTACCACTCGGCTGACGCCCGCACCCGCCGCAGTGGTTCGCCACTCGGACGGTATTGGCGAAACTCACCCCCTTGGAATACGCTCAGTTGGCCGGTGTCTGGGTGCAGCAAGGCCACCTGCACCCAGGCGTTTTGGGTCATGCTGCCGACGGTCGGGTTTGCGGCCAGGATCCCTCGCATCGTGGCCTCCGTCGTCTCGATGATGATCAGTAGGCGAACCGGCTCGTGGATCTCGGTCATCTGCCACGGCAGGCCGGTGCGGAGGTCGCCGCCGGCCCCGTCTACCACACCGAGAAGCGACGTGATGTTGTGCGGCAGTTTCGTACCGCACCCGTACCCAGCGGGGTCGGTGTGGCTGAACAGGTACTCCAGGTTGATCCCCCCACACACCGGGAACACCGCCGCGAGGGTGCGGGCGAGCACCGCCGCGTCGGGCGTGTCCTGTGTCGGGTCGTAGCTCGTCAAGAACGCCCGGCGGTCGAAGAACAGCCCGCGGGTCCGCTCGCGTCGGCCAACGACGCAGATCGCGTTCGTCGCGTGCCCCAGTTCCGGCCGGGCCTGAGCGAGATCTTCACTCCGCCCCTCGACGTGTTTGTGCGCTTCCTCTGCGGTGGAGGTCAGCGGGCACGACTCGAACCGCCGGCTCCGCTCGTGGGCGTTGCGTCCGCAGGCTCTTTGGATGTCGGCCCGCGCCGCGGCGAAGGCGTCGATCAGTTCCGCCGGGACGAGGGTCGTGTCGAACAGCCGCACCGAGTCGTCGCAGGTGTTGTGGTATCCTCCGACGAACCATGTCGACTCCGGGATGTGAATCCCCTTCTCCTTCAGTCCGGCGCGTACCCGCGTATCGTTCAGCAGATGGGCCGCCGCCCGGGCGTTCGGTGCGCCCGGGCTACCCCCGCAGGCGCCGCAGTCGTAGGCGCTACGGTGCGGGTTGTTCAAGCTGCTCGATCCGTGGCCGAGGATGAACACCAGCCGGGCGAACCCACCGATTAGCCCGATGTCGCGAAGCAGTCGTTCGCACTGGTTCACCATTTCGGGTACGCTAAAGCCGAGGAACCCGTTGTGGTCACCAGCGGTGGGCTGGCTGCGTTCCAACGCCAAGCGGGTGTGCAGCGGGGTGCGGACTGCCTTGCCGGCAGTACCCCGAATTTTGGCCGTCAGCCGGGGAAACAGCACGCGGGCCACCAGGGGCACCGACGCCAGCGCGCCGAACAGCCCGGAGAGCAAGGTGCCAATCACTGGGGTGCGGCTACCGAGGTGAATGCCGTGCAACAGCCGGCCCAGCCGCGAGCGGTATCTTGCCTTCTTCTCGTGGTCTGCGGCAGCGTGGTCGTCCACCTGCTCGGTCACCCAGTGGCTCGGCTTCATGACGATCGGGCAGAGGGGCACGAAGTGGGCGTCAGCCGCCCCGCGGTAGTACATGGGCACGGCGAAGAACCCTGCGGCGCCGAACGTCTGGCAGTCCGGGGCGATCTCTTCCAGATGACGGCGGAATGATTCCTCTCGCTCGTCCAAGCAGGTGACGGCCTGAAACCGCGGGGCAGCGGGAGTGTGTCCGGGGTGTGCGGCCCTGTAGGCGAGAGCGTCCAGCGTGCGAACCCGCAGACGGCACTCGTAGGCGTGGTGAAACAGCCGGCGACGTTGCAGACTGTCAAAGTCTTCCACTTCACGGAGCAAGTCGGGGGTCGCGTGATGAATACCAGCGGCGCGGAGTATCTGGAACAAGGTGTAGGCGCGCTGAATAGGGTCGATCGCTCTCGTCGAGTGCGGCAGTTGTTGCGTTGTTCTGTTTGGGTCAACCACAGTATCGGCGGCCCGCTCCAGCAGCAACCGCACAGCTACGAACTCGCGGAACGTACCGTTGGGAATCGGGTGGTGAACGCTATCGGCTCGCTGTTCCACTTGCCAGACCATGCCGGCCCATCCGCGGAGCGGCAGCAGCATTTCACCCAGAAACTCCTCCCATTCAAGTTCGTTGACACCCAGAGCAGCGAGTGATGCGAGCGCCGAATCGACGCCCGTGTGGTTCGCCCTGATTGAGTACTGACAAAGTCGTTTCAACTCTTTCCGCCACCGCCCGATTGTCAACCCACCGGCGTACAACTCGCAGAACCCACGGAAAAATCCGACTCGGCGGTTCGGTAGCGGGTGGTAGGAGATGCCCTGATCGAGAAATGCAGCGGTGTATCGGGTGAGCAGGTCGTGCGCCGCCGTCGCGGTGGCCACCCTCGCCGGGCGGGGCTGCGGGGGAGTCACGCCGGAGGGGGTCGCTGCCACTACCACCACACACTCCCCCCACAGCCCCGCGTGCCGGGTCGGGATCTCGTCGGCTGCCACCTTCCACAGTGTTTCCTCAGCCGTCCCCTCCCAAGCCGGGTAGGTGAGCATGGCGAACCGCAGGTCCAACCGGGTGATGGCTCCACCGACCAGTACATCCGCCCGGTCGCCCAAATCGTCCGAGAGCATCGCACGCAGATCGTCGTCGGTGATACGGCCTGTGGCCCGTTCGCGGTGGTAGCGGGTCTCGCTGAGGTACGGCTCGCACCCGAATACCCGCCCCGCCGTCATCACCGCCTCGTCGAATGGAAGGTGCTCGAACGCATGAAGGGTGTTGTGGTGAATAAACACCCCGATCGGTCCCTGGGCGGGCAGCAGGTGGGAGGCGTGATCGATGGCATGGGCCAGCCGGTCGGCGGCTGGCAACGTCGCTCCTTCTGTGGAGTTGTTCACGGGCGACACCCTTGTAGCTGGCACACCGTGAGCATAGTGCAACCGGTATGCCAGTTCACTTTCCCATGAATTCCGGGGTTACGAAGCCGCTGGAGCCGGCAGAGGGTGGTCGCCAACACGTCAAGCTGGTCGGTGAACAGCCACAGCGGAGGGCCAGATGAAACGATTTCAGTCGAGAGTGCTACTCCCAGTAGTCGGGGTGGCCGTCTGCCTGCTGGTGCTCGGTGCACTCACAGCGACGTCGCTCATCTGGCAACAATCCGACCTGGCCGACCTGTACCGCGAGAACCTGAACAGTCGGCGGGCGGCCATCGAGTTCGACGAGTGTCTGTCTGACTTGCTACTTCTGCTGCGAAACCGGGTCGAGTCGCCCGACTCCCCACCCCTTGGCAAGTCGATCGAACCGCTGCACCGCCGTGCCCACGAACACCTCACCGACATCCGGAGGTTCGCCGATCAGCCGGCCGAGCGGAGTCTGGCCGATCAACTCGACATGGGATTCGCCCGATACTTGGCCGACTGGGGGAACCCGGCCGGCGTGGGGGAGGACGCAACGCGTGTGGCGGCTGCAGCCGACCGGCTGGAAACCGAGGTATTGAAGCCGTGCCGGGAATACAAGCAGTTCAACGCCGAGCGAATCGACGACAATACCCGCCGGCACGACCGTGAATTGCGAACGCTCGGGTGGGGCATGGCAGGTATCGGGCTGCTCGGAGCGCTGGCCGGGGTAGTCCTTGGGTACGGTCTGGCGCGGGCGGTAAGACGATCCATTCGCGGAGTTCAAGTACGCATCCGTAACGCCGCCGGTCAACTGGGTCCGGAGGCCAACCTGACCGTCAGCGACGACGGCGACTTCGGTGGGCTACACGCCGACATGGATCAACTGAGCGAGCGAATTGGAGAGGTAGTGGAGCGGCTGCAACAGCGGGAGCGAGAGGTGCGGCGGGCGGAGCAGTTGGCGGCGCTCGGCCAGTTGGCCGCGGGCGTGGCCCACGAGATTCGCAACCCGCTCACCTCCATCAAGATGTTGGTACAGTCGGGTGAGCCGCTGACGGCCGAAGACCTGGGAGTCATCGAGTCGGAGGTGCGGCGGATGGAGGGGTCGCTCCAAACGTTCCTCGACTACGCCCGACCGGCAAAGGCTGAACGCCGGCGGACTGAACTTGTGGCAGTTGTGCGGCAGGCATTCGGCCTACTCCGCCCGCGGGCCGAGCGACAAAAGGTGGAGTTGGTTGTGCGGTCAGACGGTGAGGTATCGCTGGTAGCCGATCCGAACCAACTCCACCAGGTGGTGGTGAACTTGGGCCTCAACGCCCTCGATGCCATGCCCGCCGGTGGTACGCTCACTGCGACCGTCACCCGGCAGAACCACTGGGCGACGGTGGAGGTGGCCGACACCGGGCCGGGAATCCCATCCGAGGTGCTGTCCCGCCTGTTCGAGCCGTTCGCCAGCAAGAAAGACACTGGGCTTGGGCTGGGGTTGGTCGTGTGCAAGCGAATCGCCGACGACCATGGCGGGAGCATCCTTGGTGGCAATGGTTCGGCCGGAGGGGCGCGGTTTACAATCACCCTACCGACCGACACCGCCGGAGACGGTCATGCCTGAACTGCTTGTGATCGACGACGAGCCTGCCATCCGCCACGCCTTCAAAAAGGCATTTGCTGGGGCGTTCGCCGTGCGGTTTGCCGGCACCGCGGCGGAGGCGGTCGCTGAGTTCCACCAGCAGCGACCGGACGCCGTCGTACTTGACGTCCACTTGCCCGACGCCTCCGGACTAGACACCTTCCGTCGTCTCAAATCGATCGACGCCCGCATTCCCGTTGTCCTCATCACGGGGCACGGCACCACCGACCTGGCAATCCAAGCCATCAAGGAGGGCGCGTTCGAATACCTGCTGAAACCGCTGGAGTTGCCCGAGTTGCGGGCCACACTCGACCGGGCAGTGCGGAGCGGGATGGTCATGCGGACACCGGCAAGAATGCCGGAGATCGGCGAGATGGAAGTCCCAACCGGGGACGTGCTGCTCGGCCGGTGCCCGGCCATGCAGGAAGTGTACAAGCAGATCGGGCGGGTCGCCGGGCAGGATGTGACTGTGCTCATCCGTGGGGAGAGCGGCACCGGGAAGGAGTTGGTGGCCCGGGCCCTCTACCAGCACAGCCGGCGGGCGGTGAAGCCGTTTCTCGCCATCAACTGTGCGGCCATCCCCGAGCCATTGCTGGAGAGCGAGTTGTTCGGACACGAGAAGGGGGCGTTTACCGGTGCCGAACGGAAGCGGATCGGCAAGTTCGAACAGTGCCACGGCGGAACTCTGTTCCTCGACGAAATCGGGGAGATGACCCCGCTCACCCAGGCGAAGATCCTCCGAGTAATCCAGGAACAGCGTTTCGAACGGGTAGGCGGCGGTGAAACGATAACGACCGATGTGCGGCTGATCGCTGCCACCAACGCCGATCTGGAAGCGATGACAGCCGACGGCCGGTTCCGTAAGGACCTGTTCTTCCGGCTCAACGTGTTCACCATCACTCTCCCGCCCCTGCGGGAACGAGGGGAGGATGTGGTAACCCTGGCCGAGCACTACCTCCGCCGGTTCGCGGCCGAACTCAACAAGCCTCTGGCCGACGTGGCCCCGGAGGTGTGGGCAGCGGTGCAGGCATACCAGTGGCCAGGAAATGCACGGGAGTTGCAAAGCGTACTGAAACAGAGCCTGCTGCAGATGAGCGGAAGCGTGCTGTTGCCGGACTTTTTGCCACCGCTTGACAGTGAGGAGATTCTGCAGGCCACTTCCGGAACGTTCGACTGGGACACTTTCGTGGGCGATCGCATCACCGCCGGCACAGCCGACCTGTACGCCGAGACAGTTGAGTGGATGGAGCGGGAACTGTTGGTGCGGGTGCTGAAGCACACCGGCGGCAATCAACTGCAAGCGGCGAAGATTCTTGGCATCACCCGCGGCAGCCTGCGGACGAAAATCCGCACTCTGGGCATCCGTATTGGGCAGGCGGTGTGGTCCGACGACGACCAGGCTGAGTGACCCCCGGCCACCACTTGCTTTTGCCCTATCTCGCCATCTCCTGCATTTGCAGCGTTTTCTCGTCGGCACGCCGGTTGCCATATGGCCGGCGACTTGCCCCGAGGACCGCACATGGCCGCATCGTCTGCCACCCCGCGCCCGCCGTTGAAGCCTGGTCTCTTCGGAAACCTGCGGTTCGACGCCATCGCGGGTTTTTTGGTGTTCCTCATCGCCATGCCGCTCTGCCTGGCGATTGCCAAGGCGAGTGGGTTCCCGCCCATCGCCGGCATCTGGACAGCGGTGGCTGGCGGACTGATCGCCACCTGGGTCAGTAACTCGGCCCTGACCATTAAGGGGCCGGCAGCCGGGCTAATCGTCATCGTTGCGGGTTCGGTGAGCGGGCTGGGCCGCGAATTCGTCCCCGAACCATTGGCCGACCAGCGGGCGGCGATGGTGGCCGCCGGTCAGACGGACGAGCAAATCACCCGGGCAGTGGACGACGAGCGAGCTCTGGTCGGCTACCGCCTGACGCTCGGCATCGGGGTGGTGGCCGGGGTTCTGCAGGTGCTGCTCGGACTGTTGCGGGCTGGCCGACTGGTGGATTTCTTCCCCCTCACCCCCGTTCATGGCATGCTGGCCAGCATCGGCATCATCATCATCTCGAAGCAACTTTACTTCGTTGCCGGGGTGACCGCCTCGAAGGAGGGGAAGTCGTTGCCGGAGTTGTTCGGGCTGGTCAACCATCACGCCGGTGAAGTGGGCGGCGAACCGCCAGGGCCGATCCAACTGTTGATGGAGTTCCCCGCTGCTTTCACCAAATTCCAACCGGAGATCCTGGTCATTGGCGGGATGAGCCTGGTCATCCTTTTTGCCCACCACTTCATCAAAAACAAGTGGGTCAAGATGGTGCCGGCCCAATTGGTAGTGTTGGTGGTGGCCGTCACACTTGGGTTTGCCTTCGACCTCGACCACGAACACAAACACCTGCTCCCAGCGCACCTCTTCAACGGATTAGTCGACGACGGTGAGGTGGTGAAGTGGCCCCAGTTCCTGGTGAACATGCCGAACGTGCTGGCCGAACCGGCCAAGGCGTTCACCGTCCCAGACTTCCGCGCCGTCGCCACTCTCTCCGGGCTGAAGTGGCTATTTCTGTTCGTCGCCATTGGCAGCCTGGAATCGCTGTTGGCGGCCAAAGCAATCGAGCAAATCGACCCGTGGAGGCGGAAGACCGACTTCGACCGCGACCTGATCGGCATTGGGCTGGCCAACACCCTGGTGGCGTGCATCGGCGGGTTACCGATGATCTCGGAGATTGTGCGGAGCAAGGCGAACATCGACGCCGGCGGGCGGACCAGGGGGGCCAATGCCTTCCACGGCCTGTTCTTGCTGGCGGCGGTGCTGGCCATCCCAGGTGTGCTGCACGAGATCCCCCTCGCCGCCCTCGGGGCCATGCTGGTGTTCACCGGCTTCCGGCTAGCCAACCCTGCCGAGTTCGTGAAGACCTACAAAGTGGGGATCGAGCAGTTCGTGGTTTTCGTCGGGACGATTGTCGCCACCCTGGCCACCGATCTACTCATCGGCATCGGGGTCGGTATCGCTCTGAAGGTGGCCTTTCACCTGTGGCACGGTGCCCCACTCAAGGGCTTCATCTGGTCGGATGTGAAAATCATCTCCGAGGGCGATCGGCGTGTGACGGTGTTGGTCCGCCGGTGTGCTTTGTTCAGCAACTGGCTAGGACTACAGAAGGTGATCCTGGACCAACTGCGGGTGCGAGACGAGGTGATCGTTGACCTGTCCGAGACGCGACTCGTGGATCACAGCGTAATGGAAAAGTTGCACGAACTAGAAATGACGACGGCGCAGATGGGCAAGACCCTGCACGTGGTCGGACTCGAGAATCACAAGCCGTTATCGACCCACCCGCTCGCCGCCCGCAAGAGTCTGTGAACACAGCCCACGGCGAAGTCCTCTGAATCAGGCTGGGCCCGACGGGCGAACATCACGATGGTTCGCTCTGCGCTCGTCCGTCGGGCCACTCTCGCCGCCACTCAAAAGTAGTATTGCGCTAAAACCCCGAACCCATGAGCGGTGCCGCTGTTCGCCGGGGAGGGCACCTCGCGGCGGATAAGGCTGTACTGGAACTGAAGCTTGGCGTTGTCGTTCAGCAGCCAGTTCAGCCCGAAGGTGTGCTGGCCCATCCGTCCGCCGTCGATGCCGCGGTCGTTCAAGTCGAGATAGCTGTAGCGGTACGCCACCTGCCATGCCCCGGTCCCTTGCAGGCCGCCGCACTGGTCCCAGCGGAAGTGATTCTTGACGTTGATGCGATCGAACATGCCCATCCGCTTATCGTACCCGCGGTGCTCACCGGTCAGAACGTAACTCGTTTCGACATATCCGCCCCAGTACATCGGGCTGACGGCCGGCCGGCCAACTCCCGGCCCGAAGATGGGTCGGGCGTTGTCAACAAACGCGAACGCACCCTCCGCCTGTACCGAAAACGGGCCATCGATCCACAGCAGTTCGGGGCTGACGGTGTTCACGTGATTGGCCAGCAGGAACCCGGTGTCGACGAACCGGGCCGGGTTGCCGCCGAGCGTCACCTGGATACCGGTAGCATCCCGTAGTTCCGGCCGCGCCCGAAACCGCACTACGTTCTGCGAGTCCCCAAACGCACTGCCGGTACCGCCCGGTTGGATCGTCCGCCCCAGGTCGGCCTTTCGCCACTGGTACGACGCCCCCACGTGCAGCAACCGATCACCCTCGTTTTCGTAGATGGGCAAGCCGGTCACTCGGGTGGTGGCGGCGTAGTCCCCGCCGCCGAAGTCGGAAGTGAAGAACTGCGTCGGCTGGATGCGGTGGACCATGCCCTGGACAACCATTCGTTGGTCGAGGTAGTTGTTCATGACGAATACCCCCGGTGCGAACAGAGTCCAGATCGCGTCCGAGAGGCTGGATCGGTCTTGCAGGAACGTCTGGTGGTAATCGCTGGCGATCATCTCCAGCCCCTGCGGCACCTTGTGTTGGCCGATCCTCACCGTGCCGAGCAGTGGCACGTCCTTCACCCCCACCCACAGGTGGTCGAAGGTCGTGAAGTTGAGTTGCTCGAAGTTCACTTCCATCTGATACTCGAATTTATCGTACACCACCCCGTCGGTGCGGAACCGCACACGGCGAAAGAAGACGCCGTCGTCGAGCACCCCGACACCATCGCCCGCCCGCGAGTTTGGCAGCCCACCGTTGCCAGGGGCCGGCCCCTTCAACGACTGCGGTTGTGCCCACCAAATGGGTTGGAACTGGAACCGACCGCCGACATGAAACCGCCATTCCTTGTTGGGCGTCTCAAACCACAACTGGTTGTCCCAGTAGCTATGGAGCGGGAACCGCGTGCCAGTGGCGAGCGCCTTGGCGATCAGTTCTTTTTGTTTCTCGTCGTCGGCCGCCTTCCGCTGGTTCAGGTAGTCGTCGATCGCCTTTTTCATCTCCGGCGTCAGTGTGTCAGCCGGTTTCACATCGGCGGCTTGACCGACCTCCGCCAACGGGACGATGGGGAAGTTGTTCGCAGTCATTTGAGCGAGGGCGGAGGCGTGCAAAAGTCCAAGAGCGGCCACTACCACGATCGTGTGGCGACCAAGGCGGATCATCATGACACCAGATCCAGCGCAGGCCGGGCGTCCCTCCGGCTGCGGGTTGAAGAAGTGTGTCAACTTGAGATCGGCATCGGGTCGCGGCAAAATGTAGCGAATCTTTCGGCTGAGAGGGCTGTGCAAGGCGGCATTTTCCAGGTCATTCCCAGTTATGGTGAAAAGCGGCCATCATTGCTGAGGCCAAGAGCCGCTTCCAGAACCAGTCTTGACGGTAAAGGTTGGCGAGACATCCCAGGCATTTTTTCACCCCTGACGGACCAGTCGCCACGCAATGCAAACACGGCAACAAACTGCCCGCGACTCGCCAAGATGAAGGAGTTCCGTCGGGTGGCCACCCGGTACGACAAGCGGAAGCGGATGTTCCTCGGCTGGGTGCACCTGGTCCTCGGGTTCATCCGCC
>JALOQR010000440.1 GCA_025459365.1 Fimbriiglobus sp. | reverse complement strand
CTAGGGGCGGTAGATCAGTTCAGCGAACGCATGACACAGTTTCGACAACTCCTCGCCACCGACGACCGGGCCGGGTTGGTCCGCTGGCTGGCCGAGGGGAAGAGGGTCCGCGATGCTCTGGGAAGTTGAAATCCGCTCACTGGGTAAGGACGGCGAGCGCGAGCGCGTCTGCGACGAGTTCGACCTGCTGACGCATTCCGAGCGCGGCGGCGACCTTGTGTCGGCGTCGAGCAAGGGCTACCTGCTGGAGGGCGATTCGCTCACCCGCGAGCAGGCCGAGCAACTCGCCGTGGCGTTGCTGGTCGATTCGGTGGTGGAGTCTGGCCTGGTGACCGAGATCGGCCGCCCGCTCGATGGGCACGCGTACACCGTACTCCTCAAGCCCGGCGTCATGGACCCCGTCGCGGAGAGTGTACTCCAGGCCGCGGCCGACTTGGGCATTCCCGTGCAGCAGGTCCGTACCTTCCGCCGCTACTACGGGTCGAACGCGATCAGCGATCAAGATCGGGAGACGCTATTCCGCCGGGTGCTGGCCAACGATGCCATCGAACAGGTCGCGGTCGGGGCACTGATGGCCGATCACCTGGCCGTCGGCAAGCCGTACACGTTCCAACTTGTCACCGTCCCGCTGCGGGAGTTGGACGACGCCGGACTGATGAAAGTGAGTAAGGAGGGCACGCTCGCCCTCACACTGGAGGAGATGAAGCAAATCCAGCGGCACTTCGCCGAACTCGGCCGCGACCCGACCGACTGCGAACTGGAAACCGTCGCCCAGACCTGGAGCGAACACTGCTCGCACAAGACGCTCAAGGGGGAAATCGAGTACACCGAAACAATCAACGGCGTGACAACGAAAAAGCACTTCAAGAACATGCTCAAGGAGACGGTGTTCGCGGCCACGCAGACGATTCGCAAGCAACTCGGGGCGGACGACTGGTGTGTGAGCGTGTTCGCCGACAACGCCGGAGTGGTGAAGTTCGACGAGCAGAACCACCTGTGCATCAAGGTGGAAACACACAACCGGCCGAGCGCGATCGAACCCTACGGCGGAGCAAACACCGGCCTCGGCGGGGTGATCCGCGATGTCCTCGGCACTGGCCTCGGCGGGCAACCGATCTGCAATACCGACGTCTTCTGCTTCGCCCGACCCGACTACGCCCCAGATCAACTTCCCCCCGGCGTGCTACACCCGCGGCGAGTGATGAACGGCGTTGTCGCTGGCGTGCGCGACTACGGCAACCGCATGGGCATTCCCACGGTCAACGGCAGCGTGCTGTTCGACGATCGCTACCTGGCGAACCCGCTCGTGTTTTGCGGCACCGTCGGGCTGATTCCCGTGGGTATGGAATCGAAAGAGGTGAAGCCCGGCGACCTGATCGTGGCCGTCGGCGGGCGGACCGGCCGCGACGGCATCCACGGGGCGACCTTCTCCAGCGAGGGGCTGCACGACGAATCGGAGAAGGTCAGCGGCGGGGCGGTGCAGATCGGCAACGCCATCACCGAGAAGAAAGTGCTCGATGTGATCCTCCAGGCCCGCGATCGCCGGCTCTACCGCGGCATCACCGACTGCGGCGCGGGCGGGTTCAGCAGCGCCGTCGGCGAGATGGGGGCCGAGTGCGGGGCGAGCGTGCAACTCGAAAAAGCCCCGCTGAAATACGAAGGGCTGAGCTACACCGAAATCTGGATCAGCGAAAGCCAGGAACGCATGGTGCTGGCCGTGCCACCCGAGAACTGGGGCGAACTGCACACCCTCGCCGCGAGTGAGGGCGTCGAAGCGGCCGTGCTTGGCACCTTCACCGACACTGGCCGGCTCGAACTCACCTATCACGGCGAACGGGTGGCCGACCTGAGCATGCACTTCCTGCACGACGGCCGCCCCGAGGGAGTGCGAACCGCCGAGTGGCAAACGCCAAACGAACCACGACCAACGAATACGACACCTCCTTCGCCCATCGCCCCACAGGAAGTGCTGACCAAAATTCTGTCGTCGTTCACCGTGGCAAGCAAGGAGTGGGTGATCCGTCAGTACGACCACGAGGTGCAAGCCGGGAGCGTCGTCAAACCACTGGTCGGCGTGCAGGAAGACGGGCCATCCGACGCGGCTGTTGTCGCGCCTGTGCTGGGTCGCACCAAGGGCTTCGCAGTGAGCAACGGGCTGAACCCGCGGTACGCGGATTTGGACCCCTACCACTCCGCTGCATGCGCCATCGACGAAGCGGTACGGAACGCTGTCGCCGTCGGTGGCGACCCAACACGCACCGCCATCCTCGACAACTTTTGCTGGGGCAACGTGACCGACCCCGCCATGCTCGGAGCGCTGGTGCGAACCGCCGAAGCGTGCCGCGACGTGGCCATCGCCTTCGGTACGCCGTTCGTCAGCGGGAAGGACAGCCTCAACAACTCCTACGTGGCGAAGGATGGCACGCGGATCAGCATCCCGCACACGTTGCTCGTCTCGGCCCTGTCGATCGTTCACGATGTGACACAGTGCGTGACGATGGACCTGAAAGAACCGGGGAACGACCTGTACGTCGTCGGGAACACACACGACGAACTCGGCGGATCACACCTGCACGCGGTGACGGGGCAGACCGGCGGGAAGGTGCCATCAGTCGATGTGGCACTCGCCCCGAAGGTGTTCAAGGCGGTTCACGCGGCGATCACCGCCGGGCTGGTGCGAGCGTGCCACGACTGTAGCGAGGGCGGGTTGGCGGTGGCACTCGCGGAAATGGCCTTCGCCGGCGAGGTGGGGGCGGATGTCGATGGGCTGGCGAAGTTGCCGGGAAATGCGACCAACGACACCAGCAAGTTGTACAGCGAATCGCCGACGCGGTTCGTGATCGAAGCCAAGCCCGAGAACGCGGCGAAACTGG
>JALOQR010000439.1 GCA_025459365.1 Fimbriiglobus sp. | reverse complement strand
TCGCCCATCGTCCCGACGGTGTAGACAAGATCGCCGTCCACGTGCGGGGTGCAGCGCGGGCCGGCCGGGTAGCCCACCTTCGCGTACTGGCAGGCGTACTCATGCTTCCACACCTCCGAACCATCTTTTGCACTCAGGCAAAGCACGCGTTCTTTCTGCTCGGCCCCGCTCCCGACGAGGTCCATAACAAACACATGATCCCCGACGACCGACGGCCCGGCATACCCCTGCCCCACCTTCGCACTCCACAGTTTCTTCGGCCCGCCCTGGGGGAACTTGTCGAGGATGCCGGTCTCCTTCCACACACCGTCGCGGTCCTTGCCGAGCCACTGCGGCCAGTCGTCGGCGTGGGCGAGGGCGGGAATGGCGAAGGCGGCCAGCAAGTAGAGCCAGCGGTTCATGAGCAACTCTCGTGACGGGTGAGCGAAGGAATACCGATGGGAAGGTGTCAGCTTACGAGCCGGGGGGCCGATGCTCTGCGAGAGTCGGTTGCGGACGTCGTTCTCGGAGAGAGCGACCCACGCTAACGGAACAACCCCGCGATCGCCTCACCAGTCGCGACACGGTATGGGCGTTCGGCCGGGTCGGTGTAGTGCCCGGCGGGGTCGATGCCGAGGGCGTCGAACAATGTGGCAACCACATCCCCCGGCGTGAGCGGATCGGCCTGGGGGTAGGCTGCCTGTTGGTCGGAGGAGCCGATCACCGCCCCACCGCTCACACCCGCACCGGCAAACAGCACCGAGTAGCAACCGCCCCAGTGCTTCCGACCGGGCGAGGTACCGGCGAAATTCTTTTCCAACGCCACCTTCGGGGCACGGCCGAACTCGCCCATGCAACAGACGAGCGTATCTTTCAGCAGTCCGCGATCGTGCAGGTCGGTCAGTAGCGCCGTGAAGGTCTGGTCGAAGCGCGGCAGGAGGTGATCCTTGAGCGCCGCGAAGATGTCGTTGTGCGTGTCCCAGCCGTATTCGTTCGTCTCTTCGGATTTATCCTGGCCGCGGATGGTGTGGTTGAAGAATGCCGTCACCCACGGTACGCCGGCTTCCAGCAAACGCCTCGCGAGCAGGCAACTCTGCCCGGAGCGGTGCCGGCCGTAGGCGTCGCGGGTCTGCTCGCTCTCGCGGCTCAGGTCGAAGGCTTCACGAACCGATTTCGTGTGTAGCAGCTTGAAGGCGGCTTGCGTGTTCTCGCGGTAGGTCGATTCCGTGGCGGTGCGGTCGAGAGAAGCCAGCAGTTCCCGCCGTGAGTCGAGCCGCGGCGGACTGACCTCGCCGGGGAGCGACAATCCCGCCACGAGTTCCTTCGCCGCACCGGGGTCGGCCACGGTGAGCGGATCGCAGCCCCGCCCCAGAAACCCACCATTGTTGCCGGGGCCGGGGATCTCGGGCAGAAGCACCGGGCCATTCAGATAGACCGCCGAACGGGGGAACTGATCGCTCGGGCGCAACCGCTGCACGATCGCGCCGAGAGTGGGATAATCGGCCGGCGAGAGCGGCGGGTTCGACGACTTCCGCGAGTGGAATTGACCGGTGAGCGACAGATAGCAGGCCGAGCCGTGGTCGAGGTCGTCGTGGGACACCGACCGCACGACGGCGAACTGGTCAGCGAGTTTTGCCAACTTCGGCAGGTGTTCGCCGAACCGCAATCCGGGCACGGCAGTGGGAATGGTGCCGAACGCCCCGCGGACTTCCTCCGGAGCGTTCGGCTTCGGGTCGAACGTTTCGAGCTGACTCACCCCGCCCGGCGTGAACACCACCAGCACCCGCTTCGCCCGCGGCTTGCCCGTGGGTTTGGCGAACGCCGGTGCCGCCAGCGCCCCCAACCCCAGCGCAAGCCAATCGCGACGGTGGATGCGACCAAGCGGAGCAAGGCGAGGAACGAAGGGAAGCATGAGCCGAGTGTACCGGATCGTTGCCGCGGCTGCGAGTGAGCGATGCCGATGAGAACGCCGCAGGACCGGATGAGTGGTCTGTTGGTCGTTCTCCGCATGCCCACTTCCACTTGATTCACCTGCTCCGTCGCGGTCGCAACTCGGCACTTTCCTTATCATTTCCCCACGCCCCACACACGCCCCGCACGCCGATGCCGTTCGACCAACTCACCATCATCGGCGTCGGGTTGATCGGCGGGTCGGTCGGGCTGGCGGCCAAGACTCGCGGGCTGTGCCGGCGGGTGATCGGCGTGGGTCGGGATGAGCGCACCCTTGCCCGTGCCCAGGCCGACGGGGCCATCGATTCGTTCACCGTCAACATCGCCGACGGGGTGAAGGCGGCCGACTTGGTGGTGGTCTGCACGCCAGTAGACCGCGTGGCGGCGGATGTGCTCTCGGCCACCCTCACTGCCCCGCCGCGCTGCATCGTGACCGATGTGGGCAGCACGAAAGGCAACATCGTCCGTGAACTCGCCGGCAAACTCCCCCCCGCTGGGGCGATGTTCGTCGGGTCGCATCCGCTGGCGGGGTCGGAGAAGCGTGGGTCGGCGAACGCCGTGGCCGATTTGTTCGTCAACCGCGTGGTGGTGGTCACACCGACGGCGGACACCGACATGGAAGCGGTCGCGGTGGTGGAACTGTTCTGGAGCCGGCTGGGTGCCCGCATCATCCGCATGGACCCACACGAACACGACACCGCCCTTGCCATGACCAGCCACCTACCGCACGCCGCGGCAGGCGGGTTGGCGGCGGTCACGCCGCCGGAGTGGCTCGCCCTGACCGCCGGGGGATTCCGCGACACCACCCGCATTGCGGCGGGCGATCCAGATCTGTGGGCCGCCATCTTCCTCGCCAACCGCGACGCGGTACTAGGGGCGGTAGATCAGTTCAGCGAACGCATGACACAGTTTCGACAACTCCTCGCCACCGACGACCGGGCCGGGTTGGTCCGCTGGCTGGCCGAGGGG
>JALOQR010000142.1 GCA_025459365.1 Fimbriiglobus sp. | reverse complement strand
TTCTGGAATAGCCTTCAGATGCGGTTTGGGTTCACCACCAACATTTTCCGCTACTTCACCCATGGCGAAGTGTTCCGCCGCATCAGTAGCCGCAGCCCGGACGACAAGATCCGCTATTGTCTGGAGCAGGCCGAAAGTGACGATCGTCCGCGGTTGCTCGCCGTGAGCAACCCGACCGGCGGGCTGGTCGACAAGGACGAACTCGACAACCTGCTCACCCGCTACCGGGCCAAAGAGAGCAAATATCACGACGGCATCGTGCGGAGCTTTCATGCCCCGCGGCACGGCGGGCCATTCACCATTGCCGGCGATGGGTTCGAAGCTCAGTACGTCATCGAAACGCCAATCGATGGCTTTGGCCGACCAATGGTCTACCTCGCCATGCTACGGCAGATTTGCTCCAACGGGGCAATCGCCATGACCCCGGCGTTCCGCAGCGAGATCAACCTCGGCAAGAGCGGGAAGGGAGGTGGTGGAGCGAAGGCGACATTCGGCCTGGAACGGGCTTTGGAGGGCTTCAACAACGAGGAGGGGTTTGCCGCCCTGCGTCAGCGGTTTGAGGGGGCGACGCGGTCCTGGGCGAGCATCCACGAGGTCAGCCGCCTCGGCCGCACCCTGAGCCAACTCATGACCACCAACGACATCCCGCTGCGGTTCGAAAGCAAAGGGGGTGACGGGGCGAGCCACCTAGACGGCTACAGCGTGACCGGGGCCTACCGCAAGATCACCGGCGACCTGATGAGCATGTACGGGTTGGCCAACATGGACGCCATCTCGGCGAAACGCCAGCGCACGCTTCCCACCGCCTGCCGGGTGTACGACGTTATCAACTTCGCTAGTGAACTGGCGACCCACCACGCCAAGCCGAACGGCTCTCGCAAATTGCAGGCGTTCATCGGCGACCTGGTGAGTGGTGAATTCGACCTGGAGAACACCGCCGACCAGTTCGCCGACTGGCGCGACTTTTTCCTGGACGAGAGCGTTCCGGCGGCGACCAAGCAGCGGCGGGGGTAAGCTGGTTGCGGCGAGCCAGCGGCATCACACAAAAATGGCGGGCGGGGTGGCCATCCACCCCGCCCGTTCGAGTTCCTTCCTTACGCCTCTTCAGCTTCTTCTTCCTCGCCCAGATCGTCATCGTCATCGTCGTCGTCGTCGTCGTCGTCGTCCAGGTCGTCGTCGAACTCGTCATCGAACTCATCGTCTTCGTCATCATCGAAGTCGTCGTCGTCGAAATCGTCGTCATCGTCGTCGAAGTCGTCGTCGTCGTCGTCCAGGTCGTCGTCGTCTTCGTCTTCGGTCTCGTCGTCCAGTTCCTCTTCGTCTTCGTCAGCGGCGTGGGCCGGGCGGATGGCCCAGAGTTCATCGGGCCACCGTTCCTCCATCGCCACTCCGGGCTGAAGAGGCAGGCATGTTGCGGGCATCGGTCGTCCTCTCATCGCGGTAGGGTCCCGGCAGTGTGGCACATTGCCCCACGGGCACCGGCGGGACCAAGTTCGTCGAGTGTTAGTGTCTGGCTCGGGGTGGGGCCACCGGCCAAACGGAACCGTCGTCGGGATGATTCGGCACCAAAAAACGGTAGGCCGTGGTCGGCCCACCGTGTAGGTCCGCTTCAAGGTAGGCGCTTCTTAGCAGGGGGTAAAACCGAGTCAAGCACACCCGCGGAGAAAATCCGTCGACCCGCCGGGCACAGAAAAAGATCATACCTGGCGGGTGGTCGGAATGCCTCGTCGTCGCCTAACATGCCCCCGCAATGCACAGTGGGTCCCGTTCTCGCACGCTCGCCCATGCCGTCACCCCTGGCAACTCGTGGGCCAGTCGTTCGGCCAACCTTTCGACCGCCGGTCGTTCGCTGGCGTAGTGCCCTGGCAGCACCAACCCCACCCCGGCCGCCTCTGCCGTCAAGCAATCGTGAAATCGCACTTCGCCAGTCACGAATACATCGGCTTTCGCCCGGACGGCGTCGGCCAGAAACTCGCCTGCCGCCCCGCATGCTACTGCCACTATTTGCACTGGTTTCGTTGCCGGCCCGACGTACTGCACCACGTTCGCGCGGCACGCTGCCTTCACCCGCCTGGCGAATTCGGCTAGCGTGGTCGGTTCCGCCAAACGGCCGATCCGCCCCTCGCCCCCGTCTGCGGTTGGCCGTAGCGGGTAGACGTCGAATGCCGGCTCCTCGTAGCTGTGGGCCGATCGCATCGCCCGTACCGCCGCGGCGATCTTCCCTTCGGGTACGAGGATTTCCAGGCGCAACTCGGGTGCCTCTTCCCGCTGCCCTGCTTGCCCAATGGTCGGGTTCGCACCGGCGGTGCCGAAGAAGGTGCCGGTGCCCGGTGTGCGGAAACTGCATTGCTCGTAGGCTCCGATGATCCCTCCGCCGGCAGCGAAGACCGCGTCCGACACCTTCGCCAAATCGGCTTCCGGTACGAACACAACCAGTTTGTACTGCCGCACGCCGTCCTTTGGGCGGAGTGGCTGCATGTCGGTCAGGCCGAACTGGGCGGCGAGAAAGTCGTTGATCCCGCCGGGGCAGTTGTCGAATGCGGTGTGCGGGGAATAGACGGCGATGCCGGCAGCCAGAAGCGGGCCGAGCAATTTCCCTTCCGGGGTCTGCGAACTGAGCTTCTTCGCCCCCCGAAACAGAATGGGGTGATGGGTCACGATCATTTGTGCGCCGTCGGCGACGGCCTCGGCGACCACGTCGGGTGTCACGGTGAGGCACGTCAGGAGGCGGTCGGCGGGACGATGCAGGTCACCGAGGAGCAGGCCGGTGTTGTCCCAGTCGGCGGCCAACTTTGGGGGGGCAAAGCGGTCGAGGAAAGCGACGACGTCGGATACGACGGGCATGGCGGGGATTCCGGGAAACGGTTGGGGCGGGTTTGGGTTGTTCGGATAGGTTAGCCGCGAGCCAGCGGTGAGCGTTGTTCATGCTCTCCCCTGGCTCGCGGCTAACCAGTCACGGAGTCCCCCATGCGTACTGTTGTCGCCCTCGCCCTGTTCGCAGCCCTCGCTCCGGCTGCCGACCCGTTGAAGTACGAGGTGGAAATGACCAATGATGTCGCCTACCGCGATGACAAGGACGCCGACAAGACGCGGCACAAACTCGACGTGATCGTGCCGAAGGGGAAGAAAGACTTCCCTGTACTGTTCTTCATCCACGGTGGGGCATGGAAAATGGGCGACAAGATGTCGTTCAGCAAGCCTGCCAAGCAGTTCGCCGAACATGGCATTGGCGTGGTGTGCCCGAACTACCGGCTGACCCCGGCGGTCAAGCACCCTGGCCATATCGAGGACGTCGCGAAGGCATTCGCCTGGACGGTCGAGAACATCGGCAAGTACGGCGGGGATGCAAAGAAGATCGTTGTCGGCGGGCACTCGGCCGGTGGGCACCTCGCAGCGCTGCTGGCGACCAACGACGACTACCTGAAAGCGGAGAAACGAGAGTTGAGTGACGTCCGCGGGGTGGTGGGTGTGTCTGGGGTGTACGTCATCGACCCCCGTGTGAAGCTATTCCACGACATGTTCGGCGACGACGAAAAGGTGTGCAAGACGGCTTCACCCATCGAACACGTGTCGGCCGACCGACCGCCGATGCTACTCGCCTACGGCGACAAAGACCTTCTAGGCCTACCGGACGGAGCCGAGGCATTCGCCAAGGCACTTGGCAAGGCGACGGCCGACGCCGCTGCCAGGGAGTACAAGGGCCGCGACCACTTCACCATCATGTCCGACATGAAGAAGGCCGACGACCCGCTTTTCCGTGACGCCAAGGACTTCATTTTGAAAGTGACGAAGTGACCGGCCGGCAGATCACTGTTCTGACATTGGATCTTCGCCCCCTTCCCGCTTCCACGCGACATAGTTGTCCCAGTTCGCCCGGTTGAGCTTGAAGGGCGGGAAGTTGTGCCCATCAATCGACAGATACCCCCGCGGCAGTTTGGCCGGGTCAGGCGAGTTCTCGAACTCAAGTGTGACGTCGCGTCGTGTGGTGATGAGCACTTCCCCCAATGGATCAAGGAAGAAGGCATTGTCGCCGAGCATCAGGCCGGTGAGGTAGGGGTCGGTAGGGATGGCAAGCGCCCGCGGATCGGCCTTCGGGTCGGCGTCCCTCAGGTCGGCCAGCAGACCGTTGAACCAGCGGAGATGCTCACGGGTGGGGCGGGCCGGCATCTGCTTCACCAGGGTGGCGTAGGACCGGACGAGGTTTAATCCCTGGAGGGTCCAGAGCACGCCGAACCCGATAAACACGTAATCGACTTTCTTGGTCATCTGCCACAAGAGGAACGCTCGCACACCGTTCGATGCGGCGAAGGCAAGCATGACGATACCGTCGAGGAGCAATCCCTCGGCCGATGGGAAGAACCGTTGCAACAGACCCACGCCGATTTCGAGTACGGCCAGCCCGAGTGCAAGCAGGCTGAATAGCCCCCAGCGCTGGCCCACCAACCCCTGGTAGTAGAAGAAGTACCAGAAGACGAGCATCATCAGCCCGAAGACGAGTGTATGCAGGCCGCGTCCGCGGACGTGGTCGCACACCTTGCGGTACTCGGCCACCCGCCTCAACACCTGCCGGGTCTCTTCGGCTGTCGGTTCGGTCAATTCGTCCATCACTCGATCTCGGGAGGTGGATGAAGAATTGTAGTCGAATGGTGGCCGGTCAGCCGGCGTGGGTGCGGTGGTGTCTCGTACTCCCGACCGGGCCACGGGTTGTGGGTGGCCGGCGGTGTTGGGTTCAACTCGCGGCTTGCGCCGGCCAGTCGGGGCACCGGCGACAGACGAACACGTGGTAGTTGCCGGCCAACGCCAACCCGGCGGCGTTTGACGCACTCGCCCGCAGTTCCGGCTTGCCTATCTCTTCGACCGGCACCCAACTCGGCAACCTCCACTCGTCGGCGTCGAGGGTGAGGAGGTAGTCCATAGCGCGTTTGCAGGTGGCGCACGCCGGCGGGTTCGCCCCACCGACCCAGTGCGGGAACCCGCCGACTTTCGCGCCGGGGGCCACGCTCAGAGTGTCGGTGTACGTCTTCACTGGGTCGCCCCCGCCGGCTGGTGTCCATTTCTCCAATCGTTCGCGGAACGGCGTGACCTTCGCCGTGCTCCAGTCAGGGAATTCCAGCAATTTCTCCACGAACAACCGGCACGGCACTGGGATGTAGCCGGGGTAGGCATCGGTCATCGGCGGTGGTTCGGCGAATGGCGGTGCCAGGTCCTTCTGCTTCCGCCACACGAGAGTGGGCCTGGGTAAGCCGGTGTCCTTGGACTCACGCGGGGACCAGAGAAGTTGGAGTACATCCGAACCAGGTTTGAACTTCACCTGACTCGGGCAGTCGTCGGCGCGGAGTTGCAACACCGGCACCAGTGGAGTCTTGAACGTCTCACAGGTAGGCCAGGGTTCCCCCGCCGGCCATGCGATCGCCCCGCCGAGTTTGCTCTGATCGGATGCCGGTTCGTCGGAGTACCGTGGGTGCAGGCGGTGAGCCATTCGCAGCAGTGGTTTGAGCTCCGGAAACTCCTTGAGTAGATCAATCGGCCGCGGGGGGGTGGTGCGGCTAGCCGTGGTAGGCAACTTCCCGGCGGCCGCGAGTGCGGCCAGGTGTGTGTTGCGAGCAGCGAGTTCGTCGCGGATGCGAGCGGCGTCGAGCGCTGGCACGGCTGGGCCGGTCGGGGTTCGGCGGCAAGCGGCCAGGGGCAGTGTGGCGGCGGCGGCGAGGAACAGGCGGCGGGTATACATACGGGTTCCGTGGTGTCCGGCTTCTGCTATCGTAGGTGGATGAACCCCCGTGCCATCGACACCGTACCATTGGCGGTCGCCCACCGTGTGCAGTTGCTCCGTGATCTGCCCACTGGCGAACTGCTGATCCATGAGATTTACCGTAGCCTGCAGGGCGAGAGTACGTTCGCCGGTCTGCCGTGCGTCTTCGTGCGGACCGCGGTCTGCGATAGCCGCTGTACTTGGTGCGATACTCCGCACGCCTTCACCCAGGGCGAGCGGATGAGCCGAACGGCCGTGCTGGCGAAGGCCCTGTCGTTCGACACCCCGCTCGTTGAACTAACCGGCGGCGAACCACTCCTTCAACCCGATGTGCCGGTGCTCATGGCCGAACTCTGCGAGGCCGGGAAGACGGTACTGATCGAAACGAGCGGTGCGCACGACGTCGGAGTGATCGACCGCCGGGTTCACATCATCATGGATTTGAAGTGCCCGGAAAGCGGCGAGTGCGATCGCAACCGCTGGGCCAACCTCGGCCTGCTGAAGCCAACCGACCAAATCAAGCTCGTGATCGCCAGCCGGCGAGACTGGGAGTGGGCCGAGCGGGTGGTACGGGAACACCGGCTCGACGAACGCTTTGCCGTGCTGGTGAGTGCGGTGTTCGGCGCTGTTGGGCTGCGAGATTTGTCCGACTGGATTCTTGCGAGTCGGCTCAACGTGCGGATGCAGCTTCAGATGCACAAGTACATCTGGGACCCGAAGGCGCGAGGGGTGTGATGGAGCCCGCGCCGGACCGGGTGCGGTGAGTCCAGACCACATCCGGAGGGCGCGGAGTCCATCACCGGAGCTTGCCCACCACCGCCGCGTGCAACTGTGGTCCGCAGGCCACTAGCCCACCCCGCCGCTTCGCCCCACGCTGGCCGTACCGTACCGTGCCGCCGTCGAACTCGCTGACCACCCCACCGGCCTCGATCACCAGCACCTCGCCGGCGCACACGTCCCAGTCGTGGAACTCTGGGTAGCTGTTCACGTACACATCCGCTTCGCCGCGGGCCACCTGGGCGAGCTTGATGCCCGCCGAGTACGTCTCGATCACCTTCGCCGGGGCGAGCAGAGCTGGCACCGGCTTCGTCTTTCCCGGTTTGCTGTGGCTCTGCGTGAGTGTGGCAGAGGCCAGCGAGTCGCAACTGGTTGCGTGGCACTGCACCGCTTCGGCGTCGCCATCCTTTCGCCAGCACCCGAATCCCGTCGCCGCGTAGGTCAGCCGCTTCAACGCCGGTTCGAGCACGACCCCAACCACTGGCCGGTCGCCCACCGTCAGCCCGATCATCACACTGAACTCACCGTTCTTGATGGCGAACCCTTTGGTGCCGTCGATCGGGTCGACCACCCACTTCCGGGGTGCGTCGCTCGGGGCGAGGGCGGCGGTGGGGGTGTTCTCCTCGGCCACAAGTCCGTCGGCCGGGAAAGCGGCGTGCAGGTGCTTCAGGATGATCTCTTGGGCCCCGCGGTCGGCGTGGGTGGAGATGTGCGCCGGGGCGTCCGGGATGGCGGTGAAGGCGGCGTACTCAGCGGCCAGGTAGGTGCCGGCGGCGGCAGCAGCAGCGAGTGCTTCGCGGAGTTCGTGCGAGTAGTCCATTCTGATACTCTACAGGCTGGCGGTTAACCCGACTTCAGCCCCTTTAGCCCGAAAGCGGCCCGCACCTGGTTCGCCTCCTGCCAGAGGGCGGGGTGGGTTTGCAGGAAGTCGACCACATTGGCCGTGCTGGTGCCGAGCAATTCTGCGGCGGTGCTCACCTGCCCCTGAGTGTGAACGAGCACGTCCAGCACCACGCCGGCGGCGGGCCAGAACCGCGGGTCTTTTTCGCGGAGGTGCAACCGGCCCTCGTCGTCCCGTGCTGGGGCGTAGTCGGGGTGGGTGGGAAGGTGATCGGGGAGGATCGGTTCACGGAGGTGCAGGAAGAGTGCTCGCCGCAGTCGCTGCTGGCACTTCGCCTTGTTTTCGTGCTGGGAGCGGCTTTCCTCGGCGATGACGAGCAGGCCGGTGGGGAGGTGCCGCAGGCGAACGGCTGAGCTGGTTTTGTTCCGTTTCTGCCCGCCGGGGCCGCTGGCGCGGTAGGTGTCCACTTCGCACTGGGCGAGGAGTTGGGCGTCGGTCAGGGCGGCCCAGTGCGAGCGGGGGAGGGGAGGGGGCATCCTACTTCGGCGTCACCCGGGCGGGTTTGCCGTCCTCGTACAGCTTCAACCGGCTGCGGTAGTCGTCCTCCGCGTCGGCCGATACTTTCTCCAGCGCCTTTTCCATCCACTTGATCGCGTCGTCGTACTCGCCCAACTCCGCGCAGGCGGCGGCGAGCGTATCGAGGTAGCTCGGTTCGTCCCACTCGGTCAGTTCGCACGCGCGGGTGGCGCATTCCTTCGCCCGTGTGCCGTTCCGCACGTCGGGATCGGGGGCGCTCGCCCAGATCCAGGCGAGTTGGTTGAACGTGCCGGCGTCCTGCGGGTCCCGCTGCAGCGCGGCCAGGTGGTCCTGAATCGCCCGCTGGTAACGCCCCGCCTGATAGTGAACGCCCGCTCGCAGGTTGTAGGGGAACGGGGCGTCCGGGTTCTGCTTGATTGCTTCGGTGAAGTCGGCCAATGCCCCGGCATCATCTCCGAGCGACTTGCGGGCCATACCCCGCACCTCGAATGCCTTGCCGAACCCCGGCGACGCCTTCAGCACCGCGTCGCAGTCGGCCACCGCCCCGGCGTAGTCCTTCCGGCCCAGCCGGACGGTACTCCGGGCCAACCGGGCCAGCACCCGCTCTGGGTCGAGGTCGATCGCCCGGCTCAGGTCGCGGTCGGCGGCGTTCACGTCGCCCATCGCCCGGTGGATCATGCCGCGGATCTGGAACGCCCGTGGGCTATTCGGGGCGGCAGTGCAGGCGGCGTCGGCGTCGGTGAGGGCGGCGTCGTACTCCTCCAATTCCAGGTGCAAATCGGCCCGCGAGAGCCGATAGTCGGCGGCGTGGTCCGGATCGGCCTCGATCGCCCGCTCGTAGTCGTCGAACGCCTTCCCCGACTCCCCGAACGCCGCATGACAATCGCCCCGCAGCCCGTACACCGGGGCCAGGCCGGGGTCGAGCGCGAGCGCCTTGTCGCAGTCGGCGATGGCGGCCGCGTAGTTCTGCTGGCGGAACAGCAACCGCGCTCGCTCGGCGTACAGCAGGGCGTCGTCCGACTTCAGCCGGATCGCAGCGTCGAAGTCGTTCAGCGCGTCGAGCCGGTTGCCCATCTCCAAATGGGCGAGTGCCCGGTAGCGGTATCCGGCGGCGACGTTCGGACGCAGGCGGATGGCCCGCGAAAAGCACTCCACCGCCTCCCGGTAGTCGCCGGACTGGAGGCTTTGGTGCCCGCGTTCGAAGAGCGCCTGGGCGTCAACGGTGGTGCGGTCGGTGGGCATCGCGGGTGAGGCTGGAAGGGTGTGTCGGGTGATTGTACCGAACCAACAAATTCTAGCACGGGTTGTCGGGACGGCACTTTTTCGGTTTTCTTGTTCCCTTCGGGTTGCGTTCGGAAATCTGTGGGGGGGGTGTCTGCCACACTGCCACCTGCCACACACATACCCCCCCTGTCACAGGTCACACCTTTTGCCGCAGGAAACTGGATGCAAACACATGCTGGCACAGAACTTCGGTTGCAAGGCTGGTAGAGTCCGGGGCGACATTCGGCTAGCGGTGTGAGCGACTGCCGGAAGGCCCAGCTGTCGGGAAGGGGCCATATCATGTTGGGCCGGCGGCACGGTTCGAGGAGCCGACCTCGCCCCGCCCGCCAGTGGTCACAGGCGGTCGAGCGGGCTGACCACCCCGCCGGGACCGCGGTTCAGCACGTGGGTGTAGATCATCGTGGTGCTCACGTCGGCGTGCCCGAGCAACTCCTGCACCGTGCGGATGTCGGCCCCGCCCTCCAGCAGGTGGGTGGCGAACGAGTGCCGGAGGGTGTGGCAGCTCACCTTCTTCGTCATCCCCAGCGCCCGCACCGCCTTCGTCACCTCTTTCTGAAGGGTGTTCTCGTGCAGGTGGTGCCGCCGCGGCCGCGGGTCTTCGGACCGGGGGTCGACGCTCAACCTCGCCGACGCGAACAGATACTGCCAGCCGAACTCCCGTCCGGCGGCCGGGCATTTCTCCGCGAACGCGTACGGCAGCCACACCCACCCGTGGCCGGCCGCGAGGTCGGCATCATGTAGCACCTTGCGGTCGGCGAGGTGGTGCCGCAGCCGGGGGACCAACTTCCGCGGCAGCGGCACTACCCGATCTTTCTCCCCTTTCCCGTCCCGCACCAGGATCTGGTGGCGGTCGAAGTCCACGTCCTTCACCCGTAGCCGGCAGCACTCCAGGATGCGCAGGCCGGTGCCGTAGAGCAGTTCGGCGAGCAGGCGGTGGAGGCCAGTGAGGTGGGCGAAGAGGTCGCGGAGTTCGTCTGGCGAGAGCACCACCGGCAGGCGGTCGGGCCGGCGGGCGCGGAGAGCCTGGACGCGGTCGAGTTCGATGCCGAGCACGTTTCGGTAGAGGAAGAGGAGGGCGGCGAACGCCTGGTTCTGGGTGCTGGCGGACACCTGCCGCTCGACGGCGAGGTGGGTGAGGAAATCTTCGACCTCCTCGGCCCCCATGTCGGCCGGGTGCCGCTTGTGGTGGAACAGGATGAACCGGGTGGCCCAGTCGGCGTAGGCGTCTTCGGTGCGTTTGGAGTAGTGCAGCAGACGTGTTTTCGCCCGCAGTTGGTCGAGCAGTTTGGGCGGCGGAGGGGCGTTCTCGAGCGAGGGCAGGTTTTTCGTTGACACGACCATCCTCTCGTGCGTAAACTTCGGTGCGTTCGGTCGTTGGTGATTCCGGAAATCAGCATAGCCGGGATTAGACAGAACGACGAACCGGAATAGACAGAATCAACAACGGAATTGGACAGAATGTATTCTGTCCAATTCCAAGTTCGGCCGACGTGCGCGGACCCGCGGGGGTCCGGCCGCGAGCCGGGTGAGGGACGTCCAGCCCCCTTCCCAAGTGCTGGACCCGGCCCGCGCCCGACCCCGCGGCGTGGACGGACCGGGTGACTCATCGGCGCGGGGCGAGGTGACGTCGGCCGAATCGCGAGCCCACCGGCGCGCGAGGCATCTTCCGGGAGGAGGGCGCCCGCGGCCGGC
>JALOQR010000438.1 GCA_025459365.1 Fimbriiglobus sp. | reverse complement strand
GAGGGCGGTGCGGTCGGAGAACGCCTTTTTCTCCGGGTCGCTGAGCAGCGTCATCGGCATGTCGGTCATGAACGGTCCGGGGGCGATACAGTTCACCGTCACCCCGGACGGCCCAAGGTCGAGCGCGCTCGCCCGTGCCAGCCCGTGCAGGGCCGTCTTCGTCGCCGAGTAAGCGTTCCGTTTCTCCTTCGATACCTGTCCCATGATGCTGCTGATGTGGATCACCCGCCCCCACTTCCGCTCTTTCATCCCCGGCGCGAGTTCTCGCGTCAGGGCCATGCACGAGCTCAGATTCACTTCCAGGATGCGGTCCCATACATCGTCGGCGATCTGGTCGATGGCCTGCGGTTGGTTCATCCCGGCGTTGTTCACCAGGATGTCGATCTTGCCCATCCGCTCGGTGGCGGTGTGCGCCAGCCGCTTAACACTCTCTCGGTCGGCCACATCGACCAGGGCGTACCCGCCCTTGCGGCCGGTGCCAGCGAGGATGAAGTCGAGCGACTCCTTTAACTCGGCCTCGTTCCGGGAGGCGATAAACACGTCGGCCCCGGCCTCGGCCAGCCCGCGGGCCATCGCCCGGCCAAGCCCCTTGTTCCCGCCGGTGACGAGGGCGGTTCGGCCGGTCAGGTCGAATGGTGTGCGGGTCATGCAGTAATCCTCGATGCGAGAGTGTCGGGAGTTCGGATAGGCGTCTGGCAATCAGCCACACCCCCCGCGGGAAATGTTAAGAAAATTTCCCACAGCCTGTCAGCGCGAGCGAGATGAGGGCGTTTAGTAAGTGGGTGATTGTTGAGTTGCGGCGTGATCCTGCACCTGGCTTTCATCCCATTACTCCCCGATTTCCGACTCCAGCCCGCTCTCCCTATGGGTTTGGAAGCCGATACCGTTGTTGCCCATCTGCTCCGCCATCGGTTACGACTGGTGTCGATCGCGGCTGCGATCATACGTAATTCCCACGACGCCGACGACGTTTTTCAGCAAGTGGTTCTTGCCGCCCTCGAAGCCCGCGGACAGCTCCACGACCCGGAGCATCTACTCGCCTGGGCGGTCCGTTCGGTTCGTCATCGGTCGATCGATGTCGCACGCCGTAAGGCCCGCGGTTGCCTCTCTGAACGCGCGCTGGAATTGCTCACCGAGGAATGGGCAGACCCAGATGGTGGAGCGCCCTCCGACCGGGCTGAAGCGTTGTGGTCGTGCCTCGAAAAGCTCACCCCAGCCGCTCGCATGCTCATGAAACTGCGGTACTTCGACGGCCTGCCTGTGCCTCTCATCTCCGATCGGATGCAACGATCGACGGATGCCGTTTACCAACTCCTCTCCCGCACCCATCGTGCATTACGGACATGCGTGGAAGTGGAAACGAACGGAGCTGGCGGTGAGATCGAGTCGCGGTATGGTGCTCGGCCGAGAGGGGGTGAGAAATGACCCCGCAAAACGATGCCTTCGACCGCCTGCTCGCCCGCTACTGGGACGGAAACCTTTCCCCCGCAGAATGGGAGACGCTAAACCACAGGTTGGAAAGCGATCCGGAAGCCCGCCGCTGGTTTCGCGAGGTTTGCCTGCACGCTGTGGCGGCCAGTGATGCGGTTGTTCCAGCCGAGGCGGCTGATGCTACCGCGAGTGGACCGGCTGCCCCAACCGTGCGAAAGATCAGTCGCCGTGCCGCACTTGGGGTTGGAGTGGCGGCGGGGTTAGCTACCGGCGTGCTCCTCACTCGCCAGTTCGGCGAGTTGCTCGATCCTTCGCCCGTTGGCTTACTGGTGACCTGGACGCGCGGCCGAGTCACCTGTGACGGGAAAGCCCTGGAGGCCGGCAATGTGGTCCCGCCCGGCAGCACACTTTCAACCGCCGGTCCCACGTCGTCGGCGGTTCTTGAACTGCCCGACGGTTCGACGCTCTGCCTGTCGGCGGACACGACCGTACGGGTGCCCGCGAGCGGCGGTCGAGTTGTGGTGGAGCAGGGCGGGGTGACGGCCGACCTCCGCCCGTCTCAGGACGATGAACCGTCTGCAATGGTAGGCACTTCCGAGGTTGGGGTGCGTGCGGTCGCTGCTGCTGGCGTGGATGTCAGCACTGCCGGGCGGGAAACCGAACTGACCGTGCAACGGGGGCAGGTGATGGTATCGGCTGGTGATCGCGGACCCCTCGCGGTGCGCGACGGCGAACTGTTCACTGCCTCCGCCGACGGTGGGTCGGCTGTTCGCCCGGCTCCGATCCTGTCGGATAAATTCGTGCTAGATTTCGTCGATCGTCTGCCAGAAGGGTGGCGGGTCGGCCGAAGAGAAGAAACGCCGACTGGCCCAGCGTTGGCCCCGGACCTCTGGTACGACCCGTACCACGCCGAACGGATGTGGCAGATTCGCTCGCAACAGTCGTGGGTCCGCGGACTGGTACGGGTGTTCCCAGACTCCATCGTGCGGGTCCGGTATCGGGCCGACCGAACCGCGGATGGGCAGGTGGTGCTGGTTGTTCGGCGGCCACGTTCGACGTTCAAAGAGAGCGGTTGCCTGGAGTGGAACGGACGGTTCGAAGCCTGCGCCCCTGATGAGTGGCGGACACTGACCGTCCGGGCCGCCGACATGCTGGACAACCACGAAGGCCCGCGGTTTGCCCCGCCGTGGGTCGCGTTTCTACTAATCTTCAACACGTACACGGAAGACCTTGGTCTTCGTGTGGCCGACTTTCGGGTGACCCGACCCGGCCCGGCCTGACCCAGTGTTCCTGGGTGTTTTTTCTCATTCCTCCGAGGGTTCTCTCCCATGACCCGCCGTCGTTCCGGGTTTACACTCATCGAGCTGCTGGTGGTGATCGCCATCATCGCCATCCTCATCGGCCTGCTCCTGCCGGCCGTACAGAAGGTGCGCGAAGCGGCCGCTCGCATGCAGTGCAGCAACAACCTCAAGCAGATC
>JALOQR010000437.1 GCA_025459365.1 Fimbriiglobus sp. | reverse complement strand
GGGCGGGCGAAGTGAGCGACTCCGGCAGTGACGAACAGCCCGGCCAATAACCACATCATTACCGCTCGCAGAGTCGTCATCGGGTACTCCTCGAATCCGTCTCAATCCGCCTTCACCGAGTGTTCGCCACGGTCGGTCAGCTTGCGGGTGTACACCACCTCCAGGGCCAGGAAGGCGATCACCAGCATCAGCAGCGGCCACCAGAGTTCGGCCGACACCGGCGACCCGCCGCCGTGCGAGGCGATCTGGCCCATGTCGTCCTCGTACTGCATCCCGCCGACCACCTCTGCCACCCGCCTCTTGTCGTCGTCGCCGGTCGGCGTCAGCACCGCTTCGCGGGAGTCATTCCGCACGGCGAAGTACACTACCCGCCCGCCGGGGCTGGTCAGCTTGTAAGGTCCCGGCTCGCCGGTGCCCTCGGCCACCACCGGCCAATTCTCCGGGTTGAGAGTGCGGGTGCGGCCGTCCGGGCCGACCACCGCCACCGGGCCCACCGGCTCGGCCGGCCGTGGGGTGAAGACAATCGGTTGGTTCGGATTCAGGTTCCGCTCGGCCGTGCGGGTGCCGGCCAGAGAGTAGAGCAATTCGTGAGCGAGTCGCACGAAATCGGGCAGGCGGACGAGGTTCGTCTTCCAACTGTTGTCGAGCGGGTGGGTGGCAAGCATCACCCGCCCTCTGCCAAAGGATCGTTCGACGAGCAGCGGCTCTCGGGTGGAGAACATGGCTGCCGTCGTGCCGGTGGTGCCGTTCGCCCCGGCGGCGAGATCCACTTTCCAGCGCCGCGGGAAGTAGGCGGTGTGCAGGCCGCCGGGCAGTGGCTCCTTGAAAATCTCCAGTGCCGGGTGAGCAAGGCTAGTGGTGATGACGCGCGGAGCGTTGGCGGGATCACTCTCGTCGCCGACTGGTTCGATCAGCCGGGCCGGAAGAAAGCCTTGCCCGCCGCGGAACGCCACCCGGTTCCAGTTCGCCGCGTCGGTTCGATCGCCGGCCGTCACGAGAACCGACCCGCCGTCGGCGAGGTACTTCTCGATCTTTGTTTGCTGGGTACTGCTCAACTTTTCCACGTTGAACAACACCACGACCCGCGGGGCTGTGTTCGTTCCTTTCACGTCCTGGTTGAACAGGTCCGCCGACCAGTCAGCAGCCGCAACGGTGCGGACGGCGAAGGCCGGGTTCGGATCTTTGGCCGGGGCGAGAGCATCCCGCAGAAAGTCGCTACCGCGTTTGGTGCTGCCGTCGATGATCAGCAGTGGGATGAGCGGTAGCACCTCCACGGCATAGTCCTGGCGGTTGTCACTTGGCAATGCGTCGTCGGCGAGCTTGAAGGTGACAAGGTGCGAGCCGACGCTGAACTTCCGCCGCACCGTGAGGGACAGCGAGTCTCCTTCCACGCCTGGGATCACCGTTCCCTCGCTCTTGCCGTCGACTTCGAGCGTGACTTCTCCCGGCAATCCAGGTTGACCTTCACCGGCAAACTTGATCGCGGAGCGAAACACCATTTCGCGGTCGGCGGCAGCCACACCTCGCGGCGAAGTAATCGGTTCCAGGCTCCAGTTGGTCGGGTTCGCCTTGCGATCCTTCGCCACGTTGGCGACCCACACTCGGGCAGCATCTGGCGCGGTGCGATCGACCCCACGGCGGATGAGGTCCCACTTCGCCAGTGTGGTTTCATCGGCCCAGCCATATCGCTGGTTGTCGGACACCACCACCACATCACGGTTGGGATGACCCGAATTCAAGAGCGTCAAGGCCGCTTGCACCGCGGCCGGCCAGTCGGCGGTGCCCTTGGGTGACGAGAGAAGTTCCAGTGCCGTGCGGGCCTGAGTGCGGTCGGCCGTGAGCGACGGCACGATGGGTACCGGGGTCGCCTTCACCTGAAACACCGCCACCCGATCACCGGGGTTGAGCCTGCCGATGAACTCGTCTACCCACTGACGAGCCGAGTCGGCGGCAGTCATCCCGCCGTTCTGGTAGCTCATGCTGGCCGATCCATCGATGAGCACCACCACGTCGCGCGGGCCACTGGCGGTGACGGTGCCAAAAAACCGACTGGTCACCTGTGGAGCGGCCAATCCAAACACCAGAAGGGCGACCACCAGTACCCGCAAGAGCATGAGCCAGAAGTGTTCGAGAAAAATCTTGCGACGGGTCTTGGTGCTGAGCTGCAAGAACTGCATTGCCGCCCAGTCCACCACTTCAAACTTGCGCCGGCTGAAGAGGTGAACGATCGGCGGGATGACAACCGCCGCCAATCCGAACAGCAACGCCGCATTCAGAAACGTCATGTAATCCAGCTTACACCCTTCGCCGGCAGGTAACGAGATGGCAACGGACGATGGACGGCGGTCGGCAGAAGGCAGAGAGTAGGTTCATGGCGAGTTGAGCGGCGTGAGTTGCTGGTTCTCTCTCCACGCGAGGTGTCTGCGATGAAACGTCTCTTGTGGCTGATGCCAGTCGTCGGGGCCGCCGGAGTCGGAGTGGTGGCGAATGCAATGCTGCCAGCCATCGGGGCTGCCGCCAAGGCGGACGGCGACCCCAAGCCGGCGGTGTCCCTGCCGGTCAAGCAGGTGGTGCTGTTCAACAGCGGGGTGGGGTACTTCGGCCGCACCGGCGAGGTGGAGGGCGAAGCCCGCGTCGACCTGAGTTTCCCCGAGAACGACATCAACGATCTGCTGAAGTCGATGACCCTGCAAGACTTCAACGGTGGCACCATCTCGGCGGTGAGCTACGACAGCCGCGAGCCAATCGCCCGCACCCTCGGCAGCTTCGCGGTGAACCTGAACGGCGAGCCGACCCTGGCCAACATCCTGAGCCAGACCCGTGGCGAGCAAGTGGAGGTGGTGCTCAACTCCCCAACTGGACTGCACGGTGCTGAACGTGAGCACGGCCGAGGGGCTGCGGGCGGTGAAGTTGATGGACGTACAGCGGGTCCGGTTCCTTAGCCCAGTGCTGGAGGCGGAGCTGAAGCGATCGCTGGAAACGCTGGCGAGGAGCCACGACTCCGAGAAGAAGGCGGTGAGCATCCAATTCAGCGGGGAGGGCAAACGCAAGGTGAAGGTGGGGTATGTGATTGAGGCGCCGATCTGGAAGACGAGCTACCGACTGGTGCTGGATGCGGACAAGAAGCCGTACCTCCAGGGGTGGGCCATCGTCGAAAACCCGACAGACGAGGACTGGAACGGGGTGAAGATGGGGCTGGTGAGCGGCCGGCCGATCAGCTTCAAAATGGACCTGTACGACCCGCTGTACGTCACCCGCCCGACGGTTGAACCAGAGTTGTTCGCCAGCCTGCGCCCGCCGAACTACGAGGGCGGGTTCGCCCAAAACCGCAACGGCCTCCAGAACGCCCGTTTCGGGCAGCAAGGCGGTCAAGGGATCGGCGGGGGTCTGGGGGCGTTGAGCAATCGACCAGCTGAGGCTAAGGATGAGCCGAAACGGGACGAGACGCGGAAGCAGGCTGACAAGGCACTCGAGGTGATGGAAAAAGCCTTGGCGGCCGACGACCCCATCGCGCTGAACCTGCGGCGGTCGGTTCGGGCGGTCGAGCGGGAGGACATCGCCAACATCGTCGAGCAGCAGATGAACGCCCGGGGGATCGAGTCGTCGGCGACGGCCGCCAAACTGGGCGATAGCTTCCAGTATGGCATCAAGCACCCGGTGAGCCTTGCCCGGCAGAAGTCGGCCCTGCTGCCCATAATCTCGGACGACATCGAAGGCACGCGGGTGAGCATCTACAACCCGGCGGTGCAGGCGAAGCACCCGCTGCTCGGGTTCCGATTCAAGAACAGCACCAAAGCCACACTCCCGCAGGGGCCGATCACCGTCATCGACCAGAGCGTGTACGCCGGCGACTCGCGGATTCAGGACACCTCGGTGGGGGACGAGCGGTTGCTGGCGTATGCCATCGACCTGGGCACCGAGGTGATCCCGCAGAACACCCCGCAGAGCGGCACCATCGT
>JALOQR010000436.1 GCA_025459365.1 Fimbriiglobus sp. | reverse complement strand
CCGGGCGCCGATCAAAGAGGCGAGCGGCCCGCGTCAGCGGGCTGGTCAAAGAGGCGAGCGGCCCGCGTGAGCGGGATGGTTCGGCACCAGGGGGCTAACGCCCCCCGCTCGCCGGGAATGCGGCCCGCGTGAGCGGGATGGTCCGGGTGACCTGGTCAAAGAGGCGAGCGGCCCGCGTCAGCGGGATGGTCAAAGAGGCGAGCGGCCCGCGTGAGCGGGCTGGTCCGGCACCAGGGGGCTAACGCCCCCCGCTCGCCGATCAGATCAGATCCCCTTTTCGTCCCACCCCTTCCGTGGGGTCCGCTTGACGAAGGCGTTGGCCTTCGGCTCGTTGGTGAACTCCATCTTCTTCTCGTCCCACTTGAGCGGGGTCTTCGGGAAGCGGGTGGCGAGGCAGCCGAGCAGCACCATCTCGGTGAGCGGGCCGCTGTACTCGAACGGGGCCGAGGCCTTCACACCGGTGCCGCGGGCGGCGTCCACCCACTGCAGGTAGTGGTCGTCGCCTTTCACGTCGGGCAGCTTCGCCCCGGTCGGCTTGCCGTCGGCCAGCACCATCTGCGTGCCGCCGTCGTAGGGCGAGTAGAACACGCCCTTCTCGCCGATGTAGATGCTCCCCTGCCCGCTCAGCTTCTCCGTCCCGATCAGCTTGACTACCTCCGCCGGCGGGCGGTTCTTGCCGTTGTACCACGTCAGCGTGACCGTCTCGGTGGTGTACTTGGTGCCGGGGAAGACGAACTCGACGTGCCCGTTCAGCCCCCAGTTGTAGTCGTTCGGGGCGTCGCCGAACGACTCCACCTTGTTCGGGTTGCCGACGCCGAGCGAGCCGAACACCGGGTCGAGGATGTGGCAGCCCATGTCGCCGAACGTGCCAGTGCCGAAGTCGAGCCGCTTCCGCCAGTTCTGGGTGTGGTAGTACCCGCCGCCGATGTACGGGCGGTCGGCCGCCACGCCGAGCCAGAGATCCCAGTTCAGTTCCTTCGGCGGGGTGTCGGTCTTGGCTGGCTTCGGGCTGTTGTCGCCCCAGTCCTTACCGCTCCAGCTGTAGACCGCCTTCACCTTGCCGATGACGCCATCGTGGATGGCCTGCACCACCTGCTTGTGCTTGGCCGCCGAGTGAATCTGAATGCCCATCTGGGTGACGACCTTCGCCTCCTTCGCGGCGATCTGCAACTGCCGGCACTCGTGCAGGGTTTGCGTCAGCGGCTTCTGGGTGTACACATGCTTGCCGGCCTTGATGGCCCGCATGGTGGGGCAGGCGTGCATGTGGTCCGGGGTCGATACGCTCGCCGAGTCGAACTTCTCCTTGTCGAACATCTCTCGCCAGTCGGCGTACAGCTTGAGGTCGGGGAAGCGGGTCTTCAGGTCGCCGAACTGCCGCGAGTCGACGTCGGCGACGGCGACCAGTTTCAGGTTCTTGGAGGCGGTGAGCGACTTGATGTCGGCCCCGGCCATGCCGCCGGCACCGACGCTCACGTGCAGGAGCGTCTCGGACGGGGCGGCGTGAGCGAAGTTGCGGAACACGAACGGGGCGGCGAGGGCGGCCGCGCCGAGCTTGAGGGCGGACCGGCGGTTCATCGATCGCATGGGATGGGCCTGTGGGGTGGGGTGATGGACTTGGAACCGCCGGTGTGAGCCGGCCGAGTGGGGTGTGCCACCCAGCCGGCTCACACCAGCGGTTCCGGGTGGACTACTTGATCTCTTTGATCTTCACGTTGCGGAACTCGACCGGATCGGAGTGCCCGCAGAAGCCGAAGAACCCCTTGGTGCGGTCCTTGCCGGGGTGCTCCTTCACCGTCTTCTCGTCGGTGACTTTGCTCAGGTCGGCATCGAGAATCTGAGTGCCGTTCAGTTCCACCTTGATGGTCGAACCTTTCACCGTCACCACCTGGTAGTTCCACTCGCCGATCGGCCGCTGGAAACCGCGGGCGGCCGCCGCCATTTTGTACGCCGACCCGTGCGCCTGGCTCGGGATAATCCCCTTGTAGTCGTCGTCGAGCACTTGCAGTTCGCACATGCCGATGTACGCCCCGTCGCCGTTGCCGCCGGGGTAGCGGATGGCCAGCCCGTTGTTGCCGTTCTTCGGTAGCTTGAACTCGAGGGCCACCTGGAAGTCGGTGTATTCATCCTTGGTGTAGAGCACTCCGCCCTTGCCCTTCTGGCAACGGATGGCCCCATCGGCCACCTCGTAGTTTGCGGTGGCTCCCTGCCAGCCGTCGAAGTCTTTGCCGTTGAAGATCGACTTGAAGCCGGTGCCTTCGGCCTTCTTCGCCAGGAGGGCATTCGCCTCGGCGGCGGGGATCTCGCGGACGAAGATATTCCGCCAGTGGATGGGGAGCTTCGGGGCGTGCGTCTGGAGGAGGAACGGGGCGGCCTTCGCCACCGGCGACTTGCGGTCGTAGTAGTTCTGGAGCCGGGCGTGATCGACGACCAGCTTGTCGTTCAGGTACACGGTGCATCGTTCGCCCAGCACGATGATGCGGAACTGGTTCCACTCGCCGGCCGGCTTGTCGGCCTTCACCAGCGGCATTCGCTCGACTGCGTCGCCCGGCTGGTTGTTCCACAGCCCGCCGCTCCCCTTGGCGTTGCCGTTCTTCACCTGGGCCGGGTCTTCCGGGTCCCACACCTGGATCTGTGGGATTCCTTTGGGGTAGATGCCGGCATCGACGGTGGCGGTGAGCTTGTACTCGATGAGCAGTTCGAAGTCGCCGTAGTCCTTCTCGCTCGCCAGGAACGGCCCGGTGCCCTTGTTCACCAGCGCCCCGTCCTCGATCGTCCAGTGGTTTTTCAGGTCGGCGGTCCAGGCGTCGAACTTGGCCTTCCGCTCCTCCGGGGTGAGCTTGGCCAGATCCACCGGGCTACCGCCCTTCTCGTGGATGGCCCACCCCTTGAAGTTGGTGAAATCCTTGCCGTTGAACAGGGCAGTGAACCCC
>JALOQR010000141.1 GCA_025459365.1 Fimbriiglobus sp. | reverse complement strand
GGGTGGGTCGAGCGGGTCCGTGAGGACCGCGATGACCCACGGGACGAACCACGTGGGTCGCGCCGGGCCGGTGGCCCGTGCGGACCCACCCTACGAGAGGCAGGGGAGAAGTAATGTCCGAACCGTGGTTCCAGGACGGGCTGAAGTTCACCTGCACGCAGTGCGGCAAGTGCTGCACCGGCGACCCCGGCTACGTGTGGGTGGACGACGACGAGATCGACCGGTTGGCCGCCGCCCGCGGGATGGTGCGGCACGAATTCGTCGCCGTCTACACGTATAAGGCCCGCGGGCGAGTGAGCCTACGGGAACGACCGAACGGCGACTGCATCTTCTATGACGCGGCGAAGGGGTGTACGGTGTACGCCCAGCGGCCCAAGCAGTGCCGTACGTGGCCGTTCTGGGATTCCAACCTCGCCACCCCCGAAGACTGGGCCCGCACCGAATCCATCTGCCCCGGTAGTGGCGAGGGCGAACTCATCCCGGTGGAAGAAATCCTCAAGCGGGCCAGGCAGATCAAGATGTAGTTCCAAAGACTTCACCCCCTGCACCCCTATCGGAGCGTCGCCATGCCCCGCATTCTGCCAGCCCTCTTGCTCCTCGCGGTACCGACCTTTGCCGCCGATTGGCCGCAGTTCCTCGGGCCGACCCGCGACTCCGTCACCCCGGAGAAGTTCCCGGCCTGGACCACCCCGCCGAAGGAGGTATGGAAGAAGGCGGTCGGCGAGGCCCACAGTTCGCCGGTGGTGGCAAACGGTCTGGTGTACGTGTTCGCCAAGGTGAACAAAAAAGAGGCCGAGTCGCTTACCGCCTTTGATGCCAAAACCGGCGATCAGAAATGGACCAAGTCCTACGACCGGGCGAAGTTCTCCCCGCCGTTTGGCAACGGCCCACGGGGCACCCCGGTGGTAGACAGCGGCCGCGTCTACACCCTCGGCAGCACTGGCCTGCTCACCTGTTGGGACGCCAAGACCGGCGACCAGAAGTGGCAGAAGGACACCCTCAAGGAGTTCGGAGCGAAGAACCTGTTCTTCGGCGTCTCCACCTCGCCGACAGTGGTAGGGAAGAACGTGATCGTCATGGTCGGCGGGAAAGGGGCCGGGGTGGTGGCATTCGATACCGAGAAGGGGGAGACGGTGTGGCAGGCAACCGACGACCGGGCCAGCTACGCCTCGCCCATCGTCGTCGGCGACAAAGACCCCGAGTTGGTGTTTCTCACCGGCGACCATGTGCGCAGCATGAAGGCGAACCTCGGCAAGGAGGTGTGGGCGCACAAGTTCGTCGACAAATTGCTGGAGAGCAGCACCACGCCCGTGAAGGTCGGTGACCTGTACGTGGCCGGGGCGGTGACGGTCGGCTCGGTCGGGTTGAAAGTGGAGGGCGGCGAGGCCAAGCAGGTGTGGAAGAACGAGAAGCTCACCTGCTACTTCAGCACCCCGGTGGCGATCGGCGATTACCTGTACATGGTCAACGGCGAAGCCAAGTTCCCTGGCGGCAGCATCACCTTGCGGTGCGTCGAGGCCAAGACCGGCAACATCGCCTGGGAAAAGAAGGACGTGGGCGAGTACCATGCCGCCCTGGTGAAGACTGGCGACGGCAGACTGCTAATGCATGACGACAAAGGGAACCTGAAACTGCTGGAGGCGAACCCGAAGGAGTACAAAGAGCTGGCCACGGCCAAGGTGTGCGGCAAGACATGGGCACACCCGGCAGTGAGTGACGGCAAAATCTACCTGCGGGATGAGCAGAGCTTGTACTGCCTCGAAGTGAAATGACCGGAACCGGATACGCAACGACCGGGTGGGAATTTAACCACCCGGTCGTTGCGTATCCGGTTCCCGCAGGGTCACTTCTTCCGCGTATACGCCATCACGAACGCCGGTTCCTTCTCGTCGCCCATGTACATGCTGAATTTCATGGTGTTGGCGTCAGTATACTCGGTGATCGATTTCAGCTTGGTGAGTTTGCCGTCCATGCCGGGGCCTTCACCCGTCTGCGTCATGGTTTTCGTTTTCTCATCGTAGGTGCCCTCCATGACGATGAGCGACGGAGACATACTGTCCGTCCAGGTGCTGGTGTACTTTTTCTTGATCGGGCAGAAGCCTTCCACGCTCTTGCCGGTAAACTTCGCCCCGAACATCTCCCCTTCGAATGTGCTTTGAAGCCAGAACCCGCCCAGGTCCATCTTGTAGGTGGCGGTGCCCTTGCTCTCTGTACCAGACATCTTCGTGATCACCTCCCAGGTGCCTTCCGCCTTCTTGAGGAACTCGTGTTCTTTGCCCGGCTTGGGCATTTCCTGGGCGAGCGCGTACCCGGTCGTCAGCACCACCATCGCCAGTAGCATTGTCCGCATCACACTGTCTCCGAAAGGGTATGCCCCCCAGTGGGGGGCGAACGGGAGGGTATGCCGGCAGCGATGTGAACACAAGGCCAGTAGCGGCGGGGAAAAATCCTGCCGGGTCGGCTGGTCAATCGACGGTGGTCAAGCTACAGTGGGATTTTGCCGAAATCCAACCCGGAATTGGCATAACCCTCTCACCCCGGCGGCCTGCCCGCCCGGTAGAGACCCCCACCGCGACGGGGGCACAAGCCAGGAGGACGAATGGGCCTGCGGATGCGCGTCCACGACAAAGAGCCGATCGCCCAGGCGATGCGGCGCTTCAAGAAGTTGATCGAGCGAAGCGGCATGCAGAAAGAGCTGCGGGCCCACCAGTACTACGAAAAGCCGTGCGAGCAACGCCGCCGGGCGATGCTGCGAAAGCAAAAAGCGGCCCGCAAGGCACAAGGACTGATCTGACTTGTGGAACCGGGAACACAGTGACCGGGTGAGAAGACCTCACCCGGTCACTGTGTTCCCGGTTGCATTTTGCACCCGTCCAACTCCGCCTCGAACGTCTCCCAGTCGATCCCGGTTGCGAACACCTCCACCCGGCTATCCCGGCGGTAGGCCGTCGGTTTCACGACCGTCCCCGACTCCGTGCGGTTGACCGCAAGCCAATTGTTCTCACAGTGGAACACGCCCTTCAACCGGGTGATGGCCGGGTGTCGTCCGAGTGCGGCGAGCAGGCAGTCCTCATCGAAGATCGCTTCGGGAGGGAAGACGAAGCCGCGAGCGTCGGGTGAGCCTCCCCCCTGGGGCAGAGAGGTTAGCGGTGCGAGGGCGACCTTCTCCCTCACACCGCAGCCAGTTTCCTCGGGAGGGAGGGGTTCGATGTCCAGCCATCGCTCGTCGAGCCGCCCCTGCTCGGTGGCCGCGACCAGGAGTTTGGGTGGAAACAGATCGTTCGCCCAGCGTTGGAAGTCGGTGATGAGTTTGGGGGTGGCGGTGTCGAGTTTGTTGAGTACGAGCACGTCGGACAACTGCACCTGATCACGGAAAACGGGGTTACTGTCGATCATGCCAGGTGCAGCGAAGTCGCTCGGCGTAATCATGCCGAGGGTCGCCCGCAATTCGATACGGTCGGCATACTTCGTCCGCAGGGTGTCGACCAGCGTCGCCGGGTGGCCTAGCCCACTGGTTTCGATGAGCAGTCGGTCCGGCCGCATGTCTTGCAACAGAAAGTGCAACGCCACGGGGAGCATTGGTGCGGTGGTGCAGCAGAAGCACCCGCCGGCCACGCTCCGCACACTCACGCCATCGACCATCTCGCCCTCGATGAAGGCGTCGTCGATCGATACCGTGCCGTACTCGTTCACCAGCACCGCCCACCGCTCGGCTGGGTTCTTTCGCCGCAGCAGATCGAGTACAGCAGTCGTTTTGCCGACGCCGAGGAAACCAGTAATCAGGTTGGCAGGGATCGGGGTCATGAGGGGGATTCTACTCCGTTGCGGCGGCAACCGTAGAGTGACTCTTTCCGTTGCCCCGGAGCGTGCCGGTGTTCACCCCCGCTCAAGTCGTCGCGGTCTGCTTCGCCGTGCTTTTCTGCCTCGCCCCGGCGTCTTTCTACCTCTGCTGGCTCTCGTCGGTGAACCGCCGGGAGAAGCCGACAGTGGTGGCCGGGGCGTGGGACTTCGCCGCCGTGCTGGGGGCAGTGTCGGGGTTCCTGATCGTCGGCGGGGTGCTGCTCCTGTCGGTCGCCAGCAGCGACGGGCGGCTCTTCACCGGCGGGAACATCGACCGCCTCAAGATTGTGTTCGAGGAACAATGGAGAAACTGGCTGATGATGCTGGTCGGGTACGTAACCCTACTGGGGTTGGCGGTGACATTCGGGATCAAGGGGCGTGCCCGCTGGTTGGCGGTGTACAACCTCGATGCCGACAACGCCGGGCGGATGATAGCCGCCGCCTTGGAGCGGAGCGGGCTAGATGCGCAGCGTAAGGGTAATCTGTGGCGGGAGCCGGGAGGAAACGGTCACCGTTTGGTCGAGGCGGTCACCTTCCACGGCACCGCCCACACAACTATCCGACTGCTTTGCCCCCACGAGCGGCAGCGGGAAGAGATCGAGCGGCACCTGCGGGGCGAACTGGAGGCTGCCGAGACTGGCCCCGGTCCGGCGGCCTCGTGGTTTACCTCCGTCGCTGTTGGATCGGTGCTGCTAGTTGTCGGGTGCGTTGGGTTGATCGCCTTTTTCACCTTCTTCGGGCGGTGAGGCCGTTTCGCCAAACCGGGCAATCTGGTGAACTCGCCCTATCTCGAATATCCCAGTTCCCCCGTTCCCGCCGCATTTTCTGCGTTCCCCCCTTCTCCGCGGCCGATCATCAGAAACGCAGGTTCGCCCCAGGCCATGGACTCGGTTGGGGCGAGGGCGGTCGTGTGCCGCCGATCCAACCCAGGCGAGGAACGCACATGAAACGGTTGCTGGCGGCAGTGGTAGCGGTGTTCGGACTGGCAGCAGCGGCAGCGGCCCAGACGCCGCATGGGCCGATACACGGAGTGGCGGCACCGGGCTGTGCCGGCTGTACGGAGGGCCACGCCGCGTGCGCCGCTCCAGCGGCGTTCCCTGCCCCGGCGGGTGGTTGCCGCGATTGCGATCCCAAGTTCGGCCTTAACCCGTTCTTCCGCAAACTGATGTTCTGGAAGAAGGACACTCAGTGCGGTTCCTGCGGGCGGCTGTTCGGTGGTTGCAAGGGCCGGAACTGTGCGGGCATGCCGGTCGGCGGTGGCCAGTTCAACCCGTACCCCGGTGGCGTGCCGGGCACTCTGGTCTACCCGTACAACCCCTACATCCGCAGCCCGCGGGACTGGTTCATGAACGACAAGTAAGCAGGTGCCAATAGGCGATCGACCCCGCCCGGCCTACCGATTTGTTCGGTAGGCCGTCGGCGATTCTACACTTCTCCCAGCGATCTCTGCAGGCAATCCGGGCAGATGCCGTGGGTGAGGTCGGTCTGTTGGTGAGTGGCCAGGTAACAGCCCAACTCGACCCACTCGCCGTGGTCGTCGCGGATGAGCTTGCACCACGCGCACACCGCCAGCAGTCGCCGCAGGGCAGCCAGTTCGGCCACCGTCTTCCGCATCGAGTGCTCGTAAAAGAACAGTAACCCGCCGGTGGCGGCCATAAAACTGACGAAGTTGATTGCCGCGTCGATCGGGCCGGTTTCGCGGTGGTCGTTCCCGAGACTCCACCCAGTCTGTTTCACTGCGATCACACCCAACCCGAGCATGACGGCCACCACCGTCATCATCAGCACTGGCCTGCGGGAGGGGTATCCGCCGGCCCGCCGCCGCTCCGGGTCGGTGAGCACCAGGGCGGCCAGCGGCAATAGCAGCAGCCACTGTAGCTGAAGCGGTTCCAAGTCAGGCGACGCTAGACAACACGCGATCAGAAATAGGCTCAGGGTGGTCAACTCAGCGGGCACCAAAACGGCCAGCGGCACCCCGGAGCGGAGCATCAAGAGTTGGGCGGTAACGGCGACGGCGAACCCGCCCAAGAGCCACAGCGTGAGCCGCTCACCGGTGAGGGCGGCCACCCAGAAACTGATCACCGCCACCAAGAGAGCGAGCAGGTTGGCCCCGATCAGGAACCGGAACTGGAACGTTTGCCGTGGAGTAAGAGGGCCGGGGGGGCGGAAGCCGTCGCCCAACCGATCGTAGAACGCGCGAGCGGAGTTCCGAATAGGAGAAGGTCGATCCACCGACGGCCGCTCCCAGACGGAAAAGGGCCGTGGTTATACAACAGTGAGCCAGAGGTGGGAATAGCGCTTACGCCGCCTGCATCACGAGTGCTCCGTTCTGGCCACCGAAGCCGAAACTGGTGCTCAGGCCCACCCGTGGGCGGCCATCCTGGGCGGAGTTCGGCACGTAGTCGAGGTCGCACGCCGGATCGGGGTGGGTGAGGTTGATCGTCGGTGGTAGTACCCGATTCCGCAAGCTCAGGGCCAGAGCCGCGGCCTCGATCGCCCCTGCGGCCCCGATGCTGTGCCCGATCATGCTCTTGATGCTGCTGAGTTTCACCCGCTTCGAGTGATCGCCGAACACCCGCTTCACGGCTGCTGTCTCCATCTGGTCGTTCAGCCGTGTACTTGTTCCGTGGGCATTGATGTACCCGATGTCGTCGGCGTTCACCCCGGCCTCGTTCAGCGCCAGTTTGATGGCCCTTGCCCCGCCGCGACCGTCCGGGTCGGGCTTGGTCACGCTATACGCATCAAAACTGCTCCCGAAACCCATTACCTCGGCGAAGATTTCCGCCCCCCGTGCTTTCGCTCGCTCGTACTCCTCCAGCACCAACACCGCCGCACCTTCGCTGATCACAAAGCCATCACGCAGGCGGTCGAACGGGCGACTCGACTCCGACGCCGGCCGCTCCCCCTTGCTCAGCGTGCCCAGGGCGGTGTACGCCAACAACATGAGGGGATCGATCCGGCTATCAGCCCCACCGGCAAGCACCACGTCGGCCTCGTCGCGGGCGATCATGCGAAACCCCTCGCCCACCGCCTGCGTGCCAGCCACACACGCCGTCACAAGAGTGGTATTCGGCCCCTGGCAATTGAACGCCAGGCTGACGTGGGCGGCGGTCATGTTCGGCAGGTGTTTGAGCAGCCACAACGGGAAAAGGCCACCTCCGCCAGGATTGGGCAACTTGGTGGCGTCGAACCCCTGTTCGTCGCAACTCCGGGCCAGCATCGGGGCGAGTTCACCCAGATCAACAGGCACCACCCCGGTACCCATCGCCACGCCCAGCCGCTCGGGGTTCTCGGCCGGCAGGTTCAGCCCGCTATCCGACACGGCCAGAGCCGCCGCCCCCAACCCGAACTTGGCCGCACGGGCCATGAGTTTGAGTTGCTTGCGAACATCAGTCGGAACCAACGGACTCGGATCGAAGTCGTGGATTTCGCCCGCAATTCGAATCGGATGTTTGCTCGCGTCGAAACTACGAATGGGACCGATCCCGCTCACCCCGTTGACGCAGTTTTCCCAAAATGACGTGCGGCCAACTCCGTTTGGAGCGACCACGCCAATGCCGGTGACAACGACACGTCTCATGGCCGGTCCAACCGGAAGCCAAAGGAATACGGCATCCTTGCCGGCAGGTGTGCGGGTGACAAGTTAGGTTAAATGGATAATCCAGGATGAATCAAGAGGGGACCGCTGGCGATCGCTTTCATCCAGGGAACCGTGCGAGGATCAAGCGTCGTGTTCGCTACAAGCGGCCGGCGTCGCACCCACGTCCATCCGGGCTAAATCAAGTGAAATGCAAAGACCGGGCCATGTTGTGGAAGGTTCTACCAGGGGCGACCAGTATGCGTCGTCTGTGAGTTGCCTGGGGGACGAGCGAAGTGGCGTGAACCGCCGGTGGACGAATGGCGAGCCGGCCCCGGCTCGCTCCGCATGGCAGCCGTCAACGGCTCACGCCGCGCCGCTGACGTTCTTTGCACTCTCGAACAACTTCCCCGCTGGCGGGGGCATACCCGTCGGCCCAACACACCCATCGGGAGTACCGTTCCACTGGTGACTCCGCACGCTCGCCAGGACTCGCTCGGCGATGCTCAATGCTTCCCGCCCATCCTCGCCCGTTACCCGCGGGGTTGACCCCGATTTCACGCAATCGACGAAGTGACGAAGTTCGCTGGTCAGTTGATCCCACTTGCGGTCGCCATCGATGCCGACGATTTCCAGATGCTTACCCCACACATCGTCCTTCAGTCGGGCACGGGCGGGGGCGTCCATCCGCTCTGGATGCAGGCCATTCTGCCGTAGGTTGTCGCTCTGCTGCACCATGTGGAGGCGGCGGGTGACGAAATCGATGCCGGCGTACCCCTCCGGCGCCCAGATCCGCATCCGCCGTTTTGGCCGTGCGGCGATACGGCTGGCCGTCACATGCGCCACGCACCCACTCTCAAAGATCAGCCGGGCGTTCACCATGTCTTCGTGCCCGCCGAACACCGCCGCCCCCACCGCCTGCACCTCTCGCACCGGGCTTCGCACCAGGGCGATGAGCAGATCGATGTCGTGGATCATCAGGTCGAGTACCGCCCCGATATCCACGCTCCGCCCGGTGTACGGCCCGTGCCGTTCGGCCTCAATGAATTTGGCCGTGATCGGCCGCTTCACCAGTTCCTCGAACGCCGGGTTGAACCGCTCAATGTGCCCCACCTGGAACGGCACCCCGGACGCGGCGGCGATGGCCACCAGTTCGTCGGCCTGGGCGACCGTCTGACAGATTGGCTTTTCCACCAACACGGGCACACCGGCCCGCAAGAACTGGGCAGCAACCGGATGGTGGGCGACGGTGGGGGTGGCGATCGACACCGCGTCCACCAGGCTCACGAGTGGCTCGTGGGAGGCGAACGGGCGTGTACGGCAGAGCTTGGCGACCTTGGCCGCTTGCTCCGGGTGGGCGTCCACCACTCCGACCAGATCGACATCTGGGAAGGTGGAAAGAATGCGGGCGTGGTGCTGGCCGAGGTGCCCGACCCCGACGACCGCGACTTTGAGCCGTGTCATGCCGTCCTAGCCTGTGCGTGGCTCGGCCGAGTCGCCGTCCATGACGACACGCCGGAGTAGAGATCGGTCAGGATGCAGAGCATAGGTGAAAAATCCGTGGCCGTATAGGGCACCTTCTTGGCCCGGTTCGGGAAGGGGCGGGTGATCACCGCAAACCATCGCCGTTAAGTCTACCAAGATTGCCAAGATTGCCAAGATTGCCAACAGGGACCAGCATCAGGTGTGCCGACACGTCGCACGTCTGGCGGCGACTCGGGAACGAACCGCCCCCCCTCTGCCACACTGCCACCTGCCACACACATATCCCCCCCCGGCCACGATCACCCCAGCCGCAGAGACTTCCCCTTGCCTCGGGCCGCTGTTCCGGGGTAGTCTCGACATTGTTTTGTGGAACGCAGGGACGCGTTCATGACAGATGATGGTCGGCCCAACGACTTCCAGGACATCGGTTTCCGTCACCGCCCGCAATGGCTCCTGGCCGTCGTCGGGTTGGTCGCCGCACAACTTGGTTTAGCCGCTCAACTGTTTGGCGGGTGGGCCGGGGTCACCGACGACCGCCCGGTCGTGTCCGGCCATCACCCGCTCCACCAATACCATGCCGGACTCGGCGCGGGTGCGTTCCGCGAGGGTGGCACCGCCTCCGCCTACGACCCCCACTTCCAGGCCGGCTATCCCAAGACGCCGGTGTTCGACTCGGCCGCCCGCGTGGCGGAACCCATCTACCTGCTGCTCGGCGACCACGACCACGCACCGGCGGCGTACAAGATCGCCCTGGTGGTCCTGTGCGGGATGGTGCCGTTGGTGTTCGCGGCGGCCGGTCGCGGGTTTGGCATTCCCGCCGGTGGCACCGTGTGGGCGGCGGCGGGTGGGTGCCTCGTTTGGTGGTCTGAGCCAGTGCGAACGGTGTTCGATCATGGCCACCTCGACCTTCTCACCGTTGGGCTGGCATTCATCCTGTTTCTCGGTGGTCTGGCACGATATGCCGGCCGACCGGGGCCGAGCGGCTGGGCGACCATGACTGCCGCGTCGGTGGTCGGGTGGTACGTTCATCCGGTCGCGTGGTTCGGGTTACTGCCGGCGGTGGCGGTGTTCTACCTGGTCGCGGCTCCCCGGCATGGGCTGGCCTGGCACCTGGGGGCGCTGGCGGTGCCGGTGCTGGGGCTGGGGGTCAATTGGTGGTGGCTGGCCGACTGGGCCGCTTTCTGGTGGGTGCGGTGCGAACCAACCGATGGTCCGCCAGCGAGTTCAGCCACAGTGTGGCAGGCAAGTGAAGTGCTCCGCTTGCTGAGCGTCGGCGGGTGGGCGGTGCTTGCCCTGGCGGCGGTCGGGTTGGTGGCGATGGTGCGGAAAGAGCGGTGCGGAGCGGCCGGTGGGTTGATCGCCTCGGTGGCGGTCGCGGTGGTGGCAGCCCGACTGGGAGAGGCTGACGGCACCGACGCCCGGCATGCGGCGGCGGGTCTGCCTGCGTTGCTCGTGGTGCCGGCGGCATTCGCTGTGTCGCGGTTCATGGAGCGGATGAAGATCGGCCCGGTTCTGGCCGTCGGGGTGGTGGCGGGCCTGATCGGCGTGGCCTTCCACCCGCCCACTGCCGAACTTGCTCGCGGGGTGGTGCCGCTGGTTCACCCGCTGGCCGTCGGGCTGAACGACACCCAGGCCGAAGTCGTCGAGATTCTGCAAAAGCACACCACGACCGAAGCCCGCGTGCTCATCGAAGAATCGGCCGATGGGTGGCACTGGATGCCCCTACTCGCCCCTCTCACCGGTCGGCACTTCATCGGTGGGCTGGATGCCGGCGGTTGCCTCGAACATTCGGCAGCGGAACTTCGAGACCACCGACTCGCCGGACGGCCCCTCGCCAGTTGGTCGGCCGCCGACCGGGCCGAGTACGCCCGGCGGTACAACATCGGCTGGGTGCTGTGCCGCACGCCCGAAGTGGCCGAGTGGTGGGCGGCCGACCCGATGGCCACGGAGGTCGCCCGGTTCACTCCAGCGGAAGGGCCGGTGGTGCTGTTCGAGTTGAAGCGGCCGCGGTCGTTCGTGCTCAGTGGGAAGGCGACCATCGAGCGGATGGACCGCGGGCGGAT
>JALOQR010000140.1 GCA_025459365.1 Fimbriiglobus sp. | reverse complement strand
ACCGCTGGACCCACCCGACCTGAGGTGACCCACGCGGGCCTGCAATCGTGGGTCGGCGCGGCGTGACCACCGCTGGACCCACCCGACCTGAGGTGACCCTCTCAGTCGCCCTGGTTTCTGCCCCATTCCTCTGGCTTCTCGGCCCGTCGACGGGCACACTACCACGACGCCCCGTTGAACACCCCCTCTCCGCTCCGGAGAAGGGGTCGGGGGGTGAGGTCCGAGTTCAATGCCCTCCCCGCTCCGCTCCCCCGGCTTCCGATGGTGCGTGCTCGCCCCGCTCATGGCGGCCGCGTTCGTGGCGTCGTTCGTCTTCGTCACTTTCCACATCGTGCGGGCAGTCGCTACTCCAGCCCGCGACCGGGCCGTCGCCGAACTCGACGCGACCGACCCCACCTGGCGGACTACCGCCCTCACCGACGCCCGCAACGCCAAACTCCCCCCGCCCGACCAGAACGCCGCCGAGGTGGCGTACCAGGCGTACCAGATGACGCCGAAGGCATACCGCGACTGGGAGACCAGATCGGAGTCGGCGAAGTGGCGGGGCGACGTGCAAAACCCGCACCTGCCGCTCAAGGCGGACATCGCCGAGACGCGGAAGATGCTCGGCAAGGCCCGCGAGGCGGTGGAGCTGGCCCGCGGGGTGCGGCACTTGCCCGGCGGCGGGTTCCCGCTGGTGTTCAAGGAGCCGGATATGATCGGCACGCTGCTGACCAAGCAGCAGTACCTCCGGCAAACGATGAGCCTGCTCTCGTACGACGCGGCGGTGCGGGCCTACGACCGCGACGGCAACGGGTCGGTCGAGTCGGTGCTCGCCATCCTGGCCGTTGCCCGCGGCCTCGGCGACGAGCCAACGCTCATCTCGCAACTCATCCGCATCGCCGGCGTGGCCATCACGATCGGGGCGGCCGAGCGGACGTTGTGCTGGACCGACGGCATCGACGACGCCAGGTTGGCCGAACTCGAACGGGCGTTCGCGACGGAGGCGATCGAGCCGCGGCTGGTGTACGGGCTGCGGGGCGAGCGGGCGGGCTTCTTCCGCATCTGCGAGAATATCGACAGCGGAGCGTTCGACCCCTCCGGCATCTACGACATGATTGGCCTGCGGGTGACCACCCCCGTCGTCTGGTACGTGAAGTCCCGCATCCCAGCCGAGCAGACGGTCGGGTTGAAGATGTTCAACGCGATGATCGCCGCAGCGGAGATGCCGGCCGGGAAGGGTCGCATCGCCGCGGCGTCGGTGGCCGCCGGGGAGGTCGATGCGCTGGTCAAGAAGGGGCGGGTCGGGCCGGTGCCGCTCTACCCCTTGATCGGCCTGCTCGTGCCGGCCATCCAGAAAGTGACCGAGGCCGACACCCGCATCGTCGCCCAGTTGAACGCCGCCCGGGTGACGATCGCTTGCGAGCGGCACCGGCAGAAGGTGGGTGCGTACCCCGAGACGCTTGCCGACCTGCCGAAGGACCTACTCGCCGAGGTGCCGAACGACCCGTTCAGCGGAAAGCCGATCCTGTACAAGAAATTGGCCGACGGGGCGGTGGCGTACTCGGTAGGGTTCGACGGGCTGGACGACGGCGGAACCGACCTGACCCCGAGCAAGCGGACCCAGGCCGACCTCGGCTTCCGCTTGTGGTCGCCCGACCACCGGCGCCAGCCGCCGCAACCGAAGCCACCGCCGGCGTTCGGCGGCGGGCCGGGCTTGTGGAGTTGGGGCATCACGCCGGAACTCAAGCCAGGCCAGCCGACCGCCCCGCCGCCGCTCTCGCCGTGGGTGAAGAAGGAGTGAACTTCTCCCTCACCGAGCGCCGCACGGTGGTGCGTGCCCTGCCGCGGGCGGTGGCGGCCGAGTTGGCCGAGCGGTTTTCGCACGCCGTCGAGGTGGCCCCCACGTTCGACCGCCGGCGGTACAAGCTCACCGCTCGCGGGTACGTCGGCTGGGTGCGGGTGGGCGGGCACACGATCACGTTCCGCCCGAAGCGGCCGTGGCATGAGGTGCGGTGCTTGTTCGGTGGCAGCGGAAACGCAGTGACCGGGTGTGACGCAACCCGCCCGGTCGCTGCGTCCCCGGTTCCACAACCCGACCTCCTCTCCCTTCTCGCCACCCGCCTCGCCGCCCTCATGCTCGACCGGGCCGCCGCTGGCCTCGCCCGTGGGTACGTCGAACGCGAGATCACCGCGGGTACCCTCCGCGGGCGGATCGATCTGGCCCGCCAACTCCGCCAGCCGACCCTTCAACCCACGCTCTTCGACCAGATCGCCGACGAGTGGACGCCCGACATTCCTTGCAACCGCATCCCGAAAGCGACCGCCCTTCGCCTGCTCGCCGAACCAGGGCTGAGCGGGGAAGCTCGAGAGGCGCTGACGCGGGCCGTCGCCGCCTTCGCCGAGGTGAGCGACAGCCCGGCGTCGGTGAGCGGTCCCCCGCCGGAGCCGTACCGCGAGCTGCTCGACTGGTGCGACCTGATCGGCACGGAGAACGTGCTGGTGAGCCTGGAGCGGGCGTTCGAGGGGTACGTCACGCGGGCGTTTCGGGAGGCGCTGGGGGAGGCGGTGCGACCGCAAAGGTGGATCGAACTGCAACCCGACACGCTCGCCGTTGGTTCGCGGCTCACCCTGACCCCCGACCTGACCGTTCTCCGCGACTCGATCCCCGTGTGCGTGTGGGACGCCAAGTGGAAGCGTCCCGAGCCGACCTCTTCGGACGTTCACCAGGCGCTCGCCTACGCGGCAGTGCTGGGGGTGCCGGCGTGTGGGCTGGTGTATCCCGGCCGGCGGTGGAAGCTGGAAACGCTGACCGCACCGAGCGGAGTGACGCTCCAACTGCTCCGGCTACCGCTCACCGACGACTCGGTGCCGTGGCGGCGGGCGGTGCGGCGGATCGTGAACCTCCCGTGAAGCCGCCCCCATTTCCGCCCACCGGCCCCTTGCATCCCCCTTTTCCGCCGGGGTAAGATACCTGTGTGGACGAACCTCACCCAGCTCCCGCGCGTCTCAGATAACGAACCGGCGAGGCCGACGGCGGCCTCCGGTTCGTTTTCGCTTAACCGGAGGGTGTCGCCGTCATGAATCCCGGGTCGTACTCCCCGCTCGACGCCAGCGTGCTCGTGCTGAACAAAATGTTCATGGCGGTGCACGTCATCAGCGTGCGGCGGGCGTTCTGCCTGCTGTGTAAGTACCAGGCCGAAGTGGTGAGCGTGGAGGACGGCCAGTACCAGTCGTACGACTTCGAGTCGTGGGCTGAACTGAGCGCGTATCGGGCGGCCCACTTCCGCGAGGAACACGACGACTGGGTGCGCACGCCGACGGTCGAAATCCAGGCCCCGCGGGTCATCCGCCTGCTCGACTACGACAAGGTGCCGCGGCAGACGGTGAAGTTCAACCGGCGGAACATCTTCGCCCGCGACGGCAACCAGTGCCAGTACTGCGGGCGGAAGTTCGTCATGAGCGAGCTGAGCCTCGACCACGTCATCCCGCGGAGCCAGGGCGGGGGGACGACGTGGGAGAACATTGTGTGTGCCTGCGTCGAGTGCAACGTCCGCAAGGGCGGCCGCACCCCCCGGCAGGCGAACATGACGCTGGTGCGGAAGCCGGAGAAGCCGAAGCGCAGCCCGGTGCTGAACATGAAGCTCAGCCAGAAGAAGTACCAGACGTGGCAGTCGTTCCTGGAGAACGCCTACTGGAGTGTGGAACTGAAGTGAGGCCGGGGTAGCGGTGCTCGCCACCTCTCCCCGGCGGGGAGAGGTGGAAGTCGTTGTGAAACAACGACTTCGGATACGCCGGCTGCCAGAGCCGCGACAGTCGGTGAGTCGTGCCCTGCGGGGATCGGGTGGAATGGCCACCCGACCCCCGCAGGGCACGTTCGTTTGAAGGAGGTGTGCCCTGTCCGGGGTCGGGGGTACCGTGGCCGAGGGGCCGAATGGAGCGAAAGGCTGATTTGGGCAACACTTACGGTGACGGTGGCCGAGGGGGGGTATGTGTGTGGCAGGTGGCAGTGTGGCAGAGAGGGGGGGGCGTGAGCCGTGGCCGGCGGTTCGAGCATCCCCCGGATGACCGAACACGCCCACAGAGCCAGACCACCACCCCATCAAATGCGGTCCATGGAGTCGAGCCACACGGTGAGTTCGTTCAGCGTGTTCTGGTCGATGTACTGCTTGCCGAAGTCGGCGATCTCACGGTAGATGAGCGGGAACTTCTTCGCCTTCAGCTTGTCGGTCGTCTCCTGAATCTCCTTCAGCAGCGGGTCTTTGTTGCCGGCGATGAGGAAGAAACTGAGCGGCTGGTTGGGCAGGTTGTCCTTGGCGTTGCCGGCGAGCGGAGCGCCGCTGACCGCCACCCCGCGGACGAAATCGCGGGCGTTGAACGCCATGTACAGGGCCATCGACCCGCCGATGCCCATACCGTGGGCCACCACCCGTGTTGGGTCGATGGTGAACGGTTTGAGCGCTTCCCGCACGGTCGTCACCACTTCTTCCGTCTCGGTGGCCGCCCACTCCCCCTTCTTCGACTTCGGGGCGATGATGATGAAGTTGGCCGCGTCGCAGTAGTCCTCCCAGATCTTCTTCATGTCCTTGGCTTCGTTCGCCCCAGGCTTGGCGGCGTGCAGCCAGATAATCACCCCGTAGCTCTTGTTCTTGTCGTAGTTGTCCGGCAGGTACATCCAGTACTCGCGGCCGTTTGTCTTGTTGCTCAGCCCGGTGAGCAACCCCTTCTCGAATTCGTCTTTGTCGTCTTCCTTCTTCTCCTCTTTCTTTTCTTCATCCTTCTTGCCGTCGGCCGGCGGCTTCGGACCGGGGCCAACAGGGGCCTTCGGCTTCTCCAGTGCCCGGTTCTTGCTCGACGGCATCGGGAGTTTCTCAGGCAGTTCCTCGTTCAGCGTGCCCACCTTCACCGTCAGTGTTTCCGTCTTGCCTCCGTCTTTCCGCTTCACTTCCATCTTCAGGTCGGCGTTCACGGGGGCAGCGCGAACGATCTGCCCGAGTTGCGCCCGTCCGCCCGTGACGGGCACTAGCCCCCCGCCCGGCGGCATTGGTCCGCGGGCCGGCCCGCCCGCCCCCACCTTGAGAATGCGGTCGCCTTCCTTGAGCCCGGCGAGGTCGGCCGGCGACTTCGGATAGACGTACCGCACCTCCACGCCGGGGTCGGGGTCGTCTCGCATGGGCAGGATGCCGAAGAACGGCTGAGCGAAGGTGGCGGCGGCTGCCGATCCGAGGGCCACCTTTTCGACTTTCACTTCCTTGCCGTCTCGCTGCACGGTGAGGGAGATTTCGTCTCCCTCGTACTTCGGCCCAAGGGTATGGCGCAGGGCGGAGAAGTGCGGCACCGGCTTGCCGTCGATGTGGGTGATGATGTCGCCGACCTTCAACTCCGCCTTGGCGGCGGCGGAGTTCGGGGCGATGCTGCCGACTGTCACCGGCACGTTGTACATCTCTTCAGGTTCTTTCGGGTTGAACCCGAGCACCCCACGGCCGATATCTTTGCCTCCCTTGAGGCGGGGGAAGACGGCGAGTACGTCTTCGAGCGGGACGGCGAACCCGATGCCCGAGTCGTACCACTCGATACCGGCGGTGTCGCCTTCCGCATTCGGCGAGGCCGGCACCAGTACCCCGATCACCCGCCCATCGAGGGCGACGAGTGGCCCGCCGTAATTCACCGGGGATACCTTGCAGTCGGTCTGGACGGCTTTTCCCCAGATTCGGTTGACGGCGCTCACGATCCCCTTGCTGTAGCCGGGCACCTTCACCAGTTCGCTATCGAGTGCTCGCCCCATGGCCAGCGTCCACTGGCCGATGCGGATTTCGGCCTTCGGGAACGGGGCGGGCACGCTCAGATCGGTGGCGTCGATTTTGAGGAGTGTCAGCATCCGGGCAGTGTCGGAGGCGATCACCTTGGCCACCTTCCGTTCCTTGCCCGGCACGGTGACGAAAATGTCGGTCGGCTTGTTGGCAAAGTTGAAACTGCTGGTGATGACGTACCCATCCCTGGCAATGACCAGGCCGGTGGTCGGGCCGGACCCCTTGCGGACGGGCGGGGGTCCGCCGCCCGGTCCGCCCGGTCCGCCGCCGCCACCGGGCGGGCCGCCGATGGTGGCCGCCCCGCCGGCGGTTTCGATCTTGCACACCCACGGGGCGGCCTTGGCGGCGGCCTCCTTCATCGCTTTCTCGGTGGCGTCGTTCACCGCGTCCTGCCCGCGGGCGACGCCGGCGAGGGCGACAACGAGTATCGCGGGGAGTAATGCGAGGCGGGGCATGAGCAAGCTTCCTCGGGGCTACTGGAACCGGGAACGCAGTGACCGGGTGTCAGTCGCCCCCACCCGGTCACTGCGTTCCCGGTTCCAGGGCGTGTGCCGTCACTTCTTCTCGTCTGGTTTCGCTGCGGCCGGCTTCAGTGTGCCTTTGGGCCACTCGCCGAGGACGATTTCCACCGACTGAAGATTGTCCCCGCGGCGAACCTCCATCCGCACGGTGCCGCCGGGTTGGGTGCGGCTCATCACCGCCAGGTAGGTCTTGATGCTGTAGATCGGCTCACCGTCGATGAAGCTAACCAGGTCGTTCACCTGGATACCGGCTTTGGCGGCGGGCGAGCCGGGCGTCACTTCGTCCACGTACGGCGGGGTACGGTCGAGTACGTTCGGCACGAACTTGATGCCCGTGTACCCACCTGGCCCTTTGCCGAGTTCCAGCTTCGGCCGTGTCTTGTACTTGCCCTGCTTGGCCAACTCCACGAACTGCGGGATGCTCACCTTCGTGAGCTTGTCTTTGTCTTCTTTGATCTCCACCTCGGCGAACACCGGAATGGCGTAGTTGATCCAGGTTTCCGACTGGCCGTTCTTGATCTCGCGGCCGATTAACCCGAGCAACTCACCCTTGCGGGTGGTGAGCGGTCCGCCGCCGGCCCCGGGGCCGTTGGTGATGGCGTCCACCACATACACGTCGCCGGTGTACGGGAAGTCGAAGATGCCCCGCTTGCCGTGCAGCTTGCTCACCCCGGTGATGCTCCCCTGCATGACCGACAGCGGTTCATCTCGCATGGCGATCTCGAACAGGTTGCTGTGTGCCAGCACCCAGTCGCCCGCCTCGGCCGGCTTTCGCTTGGCCGCCTCGGCAATGTCGAAGTGAGCCAGATCGAGGCCGTTCGGTTCCTTCAGAATGTCGCGTTTACCTTCCAGGCGGATGTAGCACAGGGCGATGTCGAGTTCTGGCTCGGTGGCCAGTACCACCGCCTTCATCCGTCGGCCGTCGTGCAAGTGGACGATCAGTTCGGAGGTGTCGAGCGTCTGGCTTGCAATGGTGACGAAATGCCCATCGGCCGAGACGAGCACGCCAGTGCTGTAGTTGGTCGCCCCGCGGAATCCGCCGGCGCCGAAGATCTTGACACACTTCTCGTTCACCTGGGCGGCCACCTTTCCGAACGGGTCGGCGGCAACGGCTGGGGCGGCGAGCAACAGGAGCAGAAGCAGGGTGCGCATGGGGTGGTGTTCGGGAGGCGAGCGGGGGGCGTCAGCCCCCTGGTCATGGGGTGTGATGGCGAACCAGGTGGCCGATGCCCCCGCTCGCCCGGACGGGTCACTTCTTCCCGAGGGTATAGCTCTTAATGGTCAGGGTGGCGTACACCTTGTCCCCCCAGCGGACGATCAGGCAGTGCGGCAACTTCACCCCGTTCACGTCTTTGTGGTCGCAGGCGTACACCTCGCAGGGGTCTTCTTCCTTCACGAACGTCGTTTCCCATCCCACCAGGGTGGCATCCTTCGGGTGGAAGTACCACTTGGTGACGTAGTTATCGACGGCCGTGCGGATCACTTCGCAGTCGATGCGAGACTTGGTCAGTTCCTCGCCCACCTTCACCTTCATGTCGGCATCGATCGGGTAGACCGGCTCCATGCCACCGTGGGTGAAACCAGGGTTGATGCTGTCGTTGCTCTTGAACCCGCCGGCAGCGTCGAGCTTGGAGAAGAAGAGCTTGAACTGGAACAGGGCGGAGAGCAACCCGCCGCTCCCCTGGGGAAGGAAACGGTCGGCCGGGGGAATATCTGGGGCGAGCGGCTTGAGGGCATCCGGGGCGATGTTGCCGCGAGCCAGTTTCACCTCGGTGAACCCTTCCTTGTCATCGATCCACTCCAGTTTCAGTTCGCCGGCCCGCCCGTCGGCTAGCTTCATGTCGCCCTCGGCCTTCCAGTTGCCGGTGAAAGCAGTGGCCTCTCCGTGGGCCTTCTTGAACGCCGCCAGCAGTCGCTTGGTTTCCTGCCGGTTGAAGTAGAAGTTGGCGTACCCCTTCTTCGCCTCGACCATCTTGGCGGCCGGCGACTTGGCCGACTTGGCAGCGGCCGGGTTGGGCGGGGGTTGGTTCGGACGGGGGCCGGGGGGCGGCTTGTCGTTCGGTTGGTCTTCCCGCTCCACTTCCTTGTCCATGTTGCCGAGTAGCCGCACCAGGGTTTCTTTGGTCGCACCCTGGCCGGCGGCCTTGTAACGCAGAGGAAGCCGCCAGCCCATCGGGTAGATGCCCAGCACATTCTTGAACTGGTTGGTGCTGTCCATCCGCCGGCCGGCGAAGGCGACCAGTTGGTCTTGTGGCTTGAGGCCACGACGGGCGGCATCGGAGTCGTCCTGGATTTGGCTGAACACCAGGTTGTCGAGGGTGCCGGCTTCCTCCCCGGCGGTGCTGACCCGTGCCCCCAGCGTGGCGTGGTCGGTATCGATGCCGGCCTTCATGTGGGCGAGGAAGTTCTTGATCTGGTTGATGCTAATCGCGTACCCGACGCCCGAGTTCACCCGCCCGCGCTTCTCGAACGATCCGCGGCCGTTGATACCGATCAACTCGCCCTTCATGTTGAACAGCGGGCCGCCCGAGTTTCCGGGGTTGATCGACGTGTCGAACTGGATGCAGTCGGTGTATTCGAGCGTGCCCTTCCCCTCCGGTGGCTGGTATCGCTTCACGCCGGAGATGAGGCCGTAAGTGACCGTCGGGGTGAAGTCGAGGGCCAGGCCGAACGGGTTGCCCATCGCCAGGCTCCAGTCGCCTACCTCCACCGTGTCGCTGTCGCCGAGCTTGACGAACGGGAACTTGTCGCCGTCTTTTTTCGGCAGCAGTTTCACGAGAGCGACGTCGCCGACCCGATCTTGCCCAACGAGGACGCTGTCATAGAGCTTGCCGTCGGCCAGCCCGCACTGCATGACCGACCCAGTCGGTTGGACGACGTGGAAGTTAGTCAGGCAGTATCCGTCGTCGGAGATGACCACGCCCGAGCCACAAACCTGCCCGCCATAGAAACAAACGGCGGCGACGGCCGGCTGCACGAGAGTGATCACCTTCACTCGTTCGGCCTCGGCGTCGGCGGCCGTCTTGTCCGGGGCAGCGAACGTTCGGCCGGCAGCCAGGGCGAGCGGAGCCAGACCGAGGGCCTTCAGGGCGTCGCGGCGGTCAAAGAGCATGGCCGGGGTTCCTGGGGGTGAGCGAGGGGTCCGTGAGAACCCGATTGTGGCTGGGCAACTCGCCTCTCGCGGGGCACAGTTCGCTGGGAGGGTCACTTCTGCAGCCGAGCCTCAGCGAAGTTCAGGCCCTCGCCACTGAACAGAGCCTCCCGCCCGACGGTGATCTTCAGTTCCTTTGCGTCCTTCACGTTCAGGTTCAGTTCGAGCGGTTTCTTGGTCTTCGGGTTGTTCTCGAACGTCTGCTCAATCAGTTTCCGCCCGTCCACCTCGATGATCAGCGTCACCTTGCTCGTGATGACTGGCACGGCGTCGTCGATCCCCACAAGAGCCTTGAACTCCCGGTAGTTCCCGCCCAGGGGGTACTTGAGGGTGGTCTCGGGGCCGACCCACACCCCTTTCGGGTAGGTCTTTCCGGCCACACGCAGCCCGCCCCCTTCGCGGGCCTTGTTGTTGAGGTACGGCTGGCTCGGTTCACCGGGCACGGGCGGCGGGGTATCGACCGCTGGCTCGAGTTCGGCAAGGTACTTCACGTTCCCCTGGGCGAAGTCGAGGCGGGCGAGAGCGGCCAGTGAGGTGTACTCCACGCTCGCTCCGCTCACCGTCTTGACCGTCACCTTGCCCGATTTCTCGTCGATCCCAACCGTGGTCGCCAACAGGGTGTTGCCGAACACATCAAAAACCCGCCCGGCGGTGGGCGGAAGGACGTCGGGCGGTGGGTTGTAGAACACCAACCCGCCGCTCACCCGGGTGAGCGGGCTTTGGCTGTCCACTCCGCTCACGTCCTGGAATTTCAGCCCGGTGCCGTCGTCGGTTCCTCCGATTACTGTCCCCTCAGACGGCTGAAACCCCTCGATCTCGTTGAAGAATACCAGGATGTCTCGCTTGCCTCGTTTCTCCACCACCTTCAGGCGCCAGTCGGCCCGGACGGTGCCGGTGTTCGCCTTGCGCACCCAGTACAGGGTGTGGTCGGTCGTCACCGTGAAGGTGGGCGGGGGGATGGCGGCGTCGGTCACGGCCGGGGTAAGGGTAAACGCCTTGGCCTTCAGCCGAACGCCGGTGTTGGCCACCTTCAGCAGGCTACCGTCGGTCAGTTCGATCTCATCGTGGGCGGCGGCGGGAGCGGGAAGGGGTTTGTTCCCCAACCGCACTTCGGCGAGCGCCTTCACCGGGACGTTCACTGGTTGGCCGTCGGCCCCCTTGTAGGTGAGCGTCTCGCCGGTGACAGCCATCACCGTTCCCTGGGCGGTCTTACCATCCAGGGTGACGATGTCGGCGGCCCACAAGGCAGACGACCCGGCGGCGGAAATGCAACAGGCCAGGGCGAATAGGTGCCGGAGACGCATGCGGTTCAACCCCGAAGGGGGAGCGGGCAGGAGGGGTATGGTGAATTGTGCCGATGGTGGTGGGCGAATTCCAGGGGGCACGTGGGAATGTTACCGGCGGTGGCTTGGAGAACTCACCTCCCAGCCCTCGGTTCGGGGTTGGTCGATGTTTGGGCGTCGCTGCGCCGGTCACGGCTCGGATACCCCCCCTCTCTGCCACACTGC
>JALOQR010000139.1 GCA_025459365.1 Fimbriiglobus sp. | reverse complement strand
GGGGTTCGCTTCGGGCGGGTCGGGTCGATCGACTCCTTCGGCCGCCCGCCGCGGGGCTTGTCCTTCGCCTTCCGCTGACCCCGACCTTGTCCCTTCACCTGCGGGCTGGCCACCTTCTCCCCCTTCAGTTCGGCGATCTTGTCCCGCAGCAGCGCCGCCCGCTCGAACTCCATGTTCTCGGCCGCACTCAGCATCTCCTTGTGCAGCTCCTCCAGGTACTCGGCCGTCGCCACCTCCTGTGCTGGCACCCCCGCCGCCTCCTGCGCGATCTGGTGTGCCTCCACCTCGTCCTCAATGGCGTTGCGGATGGCCGAGATCACGCTCTTCGGGGTGATGCCGTGCGCGGCGTTGTACGCCAACTGCACTTCCCGGCGGCGAGCGGTTTCCGTCATCGCCCGGGCCATGCTGTCGGTCACCCGGTCGGCGTACAGGATCACCTCGGCGTTCACGTTCCGCGCGGCCCGGCCCATCGTTTGGATGAGCGACTTGTCCGACCGTAGGAAGCCTTCCTTGTCGGCGTCGATGATGGCCACCAGACTCACCTCGGGCAAATCCAGTCCCTCGCGGAGTAGGTTCACGCCGATGAGCACGTCGAACGCCCCCTCCCGCAGTTCCCGCAGCACCGTTACCCGCTCGATGGCGTCGAGTTCGCTGTGTAGCCACTTGCACCGCAGCCCGGACTCCTTGAAGTAGTTGGTCAGGTCCTCGGCGCTCTTCTTCGTAAGCACTGTGACGAGCGAGCGTTCCTTCTTCGCCGCCCGCGTGCGGATCTCGGCTTCCAGGTCCTTCACCTGCCCCTTCGCCGGCTTCACATGGATGACCGGATCGACCAGCCCGGTCGGGCGGATGATCTGCTCCACCACTTCGCCGCCGGTCTTCTCCAGTTCGTACGGGCCGGGGGTGGCGCTCAGGCACAGGCACCGCGTCAGCCGCTTCTCGAACTCCTCAAACCGCAGCGGGCGGTTGTCCATCGCCGAGGGCAACCGGAAGCCGTGCTCGACGAGGGTAAGCTTGCGGGCGTAGTCGCCGTGGTACATGCCGCGGACCTGGGGGAGGCTGACGTGCGACTCGTCCACCACCAGCAGGAAGTCGTCGGGGAAGAAGTCGAGCAGGGTGTACGGCGGGTCGCCCGGCTTGCGGCCGCTGAACCAGCGGGCGTAGTTCTCGACCCCGGAGCAGTAGCCCACCTCGCGGAGCATGTCGAGGTCGTACCGAGTGCGGGCCTTTAGCCGCTCCGCTTCCAGCAGCTTGCCCTCCTTCTTGAATTGCTCCAGCCGTTCGGCCAGTTCGCCCTCGATGCCCTTGATCGCCTCCCGCACGCGGTCTTCCGGGGTGACAAAGTGCTTGGCCGGGAAGATGTACAGTTCTTCGAGTTCCTTGATCACCTCGCCCGTCACCGGGTGAATGACGCTCAACTTCTCCACCTCATCGCCGAACAGCTCGATGCGGTAGCCGGCCTCTTCGGTCGCCGGCCAGATCTCGATGGTGTCGCCTCGCACCCGGAACTTACCCCGCTGGAATTCGATGTCGTTCCGCTGGTACTGGATGTCGATCAGCCGCAGCAGCAGTTGGTCCCGCTCGACCACCTCCCCCTTGGGCAGGTACACCATCATCCGCTTGTAGTCGCTCGGCGAACCCAGCCCGTAGATGCATGACACCGACGCCACGATGATCACGTCTTCCCGGCTTACCAAGGCGGCCGTCGCCGCTAGCCGTAGGCGGTCGATGTTCTCGTTGATGCTGGCGTCCTTCTCGATGTAAATGTCCCGCTGGGGGATGTACGCCTCCGGCTGGTAGTAGTCGTAGTAGCTGATGAAGTAGCAGACGGCGTTGTGCGGGAAGAACGCCTTGTACTCCTTGTAAAGTTGGGCAGCGAGCGTCTTGTTGTGGGCGAGAACGAGGGTCGGCTTGTTCACCTTGGCGATGACGTTGGCGGAGGTGAACGTCTTGCCGGTGCCGGTAGCGCCGAGCAGCACCTGCACCTTCTTGCCGCCGTCGAAGCTGCCCATGATCTGCTCGATGGCGGCCGGCTGGTCCCCCGCCGGGGCGTACTCGGACACAAGCTGGAACTTGGCGGCCATGCGGGGAGCCTCCGTGGCGGGGAAGTGGACGAATTAATAGTATACCCGCTCTCCTTCCTCAGGGTTCACCTCCGGGCCGGCACTCATCGCTTTTCTCACCCCCACCCATCCCCATAAGCTATCCCTTTCCCGCCGCCGTTCGCGGCCCGACTTCGTTGGGAGCCTCCCCCGTGGCCAGCAAGATCAAGGTGACGAATCCGGTCGTCGAGATGGACGGCGACGAGATGACCCGCATCATCTGGCAGAAAATCCGCGAGAAGCTCATTCTCCCCTATCTCGATATCGACCTCAAATACTTCGACCTCGGCATCGAGAGCCGCGACCGCACCGACGACAAGATCACCTTCGAATCCGCCGAGGCCACCAAGCAGTACGGCGTGGCCGTCAAGTGTGCCACCATCACCCCAGACGAGGCTCGGGTGAAGGAGTTCAACCTGAAGCGGATGTACCCTTCGCCTAACGGCACCATCCGCAACATCCTGAACGGCACCATCTTCCGCGAGCCGATCGTCTGCCGCAACGTGCCCCGCCTGGTGGGGCACTGGGATCAACCGGTGGTCGTCGCTCGTCACGGGTTTGGCGATCAGTACAAGGCGAGCGAAATTCTCTTCCCCGGCGCCGGCACAGTGAAACTCGTCTACACCCCCTCCGATGGTGGGCCTGTGGTGGAGAAGGAGGTGTTCAAGGCACCGAGCGGCGGCGTCACGATGGCCATGTACAACCTGGACGACTCCATCCGCGGCTTCGCCCGGGCCTGCTTCAACTACGGCCTGAGCCGCAATTACCCCGTTTATCTGAGTACCAAAAACACCATCCTGAAGGTGTACGACGGCCGCTTCAAGAACCTCTTCCAGGAGGTGTTCGACGCCGAGTTCAAGAGTCAGTTCGACGCGAAGAAGCTCACTTACGAGCACCGCCTGATCGACGACATGGTGGCGTCCAACCTCAAGTGGAATGGCGGCTACCTGTGGGCGTGCAAGAACTACGACGGCGACGTGCAGTCCGACACCGTCGCCCAGGGCTACGGCTCGCTCGGCCTCATGACCAGCGTGCTCACCACTCCAGACGGCAAGACGGTGGAAGCCGAGGCCGCCCACGGCACCGTCACCCGTCACTACCGCGAGCACCAGAAAGGGAAGAAGACCAGCACCAACCCCATCGCCAGCATCTACGCCTGGACCCGTGGGCTGATCTACCGCGGCAACATGGACGGCACCCCGGACGTGGTGAAGTTCGCCGAGACGCTCGAAAAGGTTTGCGTCGATATGGTGGAAGCGGGCAAGATGACCAAAGACCTCGCGATTCTCATCGATGCCGAGGCCCCATACCTTACCACCGACGAGTACCTCGATACCGTCGATGCCGAGTTGAAATCCCGCATGGGGTGAACCGTGGGGGGGGGTGTCTGCCACACTGCCACCTGCCACACACATACCCCCCCTCCCCGTCCCACCTCCCGTGCTTGACCCCCGACGCGACGCATGTGTATGCCTGTACACAACTTCGCTCGGGGGTCGTGTCATGCCGCGTCGCACTCTCACTCCGCTGTCCCAGGTCCGGGTCGGGCAAGTCGAATGGCTCTGGAAGCCGTTCATCGCTCGTGGGAACATCACCCTGCTCGACGGCGACCCCGGTGTCGGGAAATCCCTCATCACCATCGGCCTCGCCGCCCGACTGAGTCGCGGCGGTGTGCTGCCCGACGGCCGACCAGTCGGCCCCCCGCGCACCGTCCTGCTGCTGAACGCCGAGGACGGTGCCGCCGAAATCACCCGTCCGCGGGCTATCGCCGCTGACGCCGACCTCGACCGGCTGTACATCGTCGGGGCGGACAAGGATGAAGACCCGATCATCTTTCCGGATTATCTCCCCGATCTCGAAGCCCACGTTCACGCCACGAAAGCCGATCTGGTGGTGATCGACCCATTCTTGGCGTACCTCCCGCCGAAGGTATCAGCCGGCATCGACCAGTGCGTGCGAACCGCCCTCACCCCGCTGGCCGCGCTCGCCGAGCGAACCGGCTGCGCCGTCCTGTTGATCCGGCACCTGCGGAAGACCGCCACCGGAAACGCCCTCCGCCGCGGGCAAGGGAGCATGGCCATCATCGGGGCGGCGCGAACCGGGTTGCTGGCCGGCCGACATCCGGCCGACTCGTCGCTGGGTGTGCTGGGAATGACCAAAACGAACCTGGCCGGCGAGGTGAAGTCGTTCGCCTACCGCATCGTGTCGGGGGCGAACGATCTGCCCGTGGTGGAGTGGGTCGGGCCGGTGGACGTGCCCGCCGACGCCATCGGCGGCCTACCCCCATCGCGGATGCCGGCACGGGATCGCGCGGGCGGGTGGCTACGGGAGCAACTGGCGAACGGCCCGCGGCGCACGACCGACCTGTTCACCACGGCGAGTGAGGCGCACATCCCGGAGCGAACGCTCTATCGGGCGCGGAAGGAAGTGGGGGTGAAATCGCACGCGGTGCGGGCGGGCGACTCGGCGGAGTGGTACTGGTACGACCCGAACGCCCCCTGGCCCGCCGACGCCCCGTTCCCCAAACCGGCCCCCGAGTGCGTGCTGCCGCCGATCGGCGAGTGATGCCAGCATGGCCCGAGGTCCGCCCTGAGCTTTACCGCAGGCACCAGTGGACGAAGAACGGGAGGCTGGCCCAAAACGCGAGGGCGAGAAAAACGATGAGCGATGTGCCGACCGGGGCGACCATGAACGACTTCTGCCACACAATCCGCTCTTCCCGCATCCGGAATGCAAACCCCGCCAACCCCTTCATCGCCGCCTCCCGCTCGAAGGTGGCATCACCGCGGACGTGTCGGATCAGGTGGAGCAACTCGTGGACAGTGGCGGCGTAAAGGAGCAGGTCGGGCCACAGGTGGGGCAGGTCCAGGCCGTACCGCCGGCCCGCCACCGGCGGTCGCAGCAGGCCGATTTTTCCGCCGAGCAACGGGGAGGCATTGAACAAGCCGAGCGGGGTGCCGGACTGCCTCGTGACCGCCCCCCGGAGGAGCCGTCGGAACGTCCGCATCTGCTCGCCGCTCGTCTCGCACATGTCTTCGCAGAGGGTCAGGAAGTCTTCGTCCCGCGCGACCTCCTCGGTCACCTCGCGCAGGCGACCGGAGGTCGAGGTCCGGACTCGGGGCTGACGGGCGAACCGCCAGTAGGCGCAGAGCAGCACGACGAGAGAGAAGAGGAGAGTGATGCGGATCATGTTGGGGCATACCGGGAAGGCGAACCGGCGTGATCGGCGTGATGAGCAGTGATCGGGCAGGAGGGATCAACCCAGGGCGAAACGAACCCGCTCTCGCCCTTCCGGGTCTTTCTCGCACCAGTCCCGGAGGTGGCGAACGGCCCGCACCCGTAGTTTGGCCACCGACACCGGGGTCAGATTGAGCCGCCGGACGATCGTTTCCGGTGAGTGCCCGCTGAGCAATAGGGCGAGGACGCCGGCCGCTCGCTCCCCCAGACCGCACACCGTGCGGAGGAAGAACGCCACACTCACCACGTCCTCGACCCCGCAGGGGTGTGCTCCCGTCGCGCGGTGATCAATGCCTATCAGTTCCGAGGCGAGTTGTTCGGCGGGCCTCGCCAACTCGCGCCCACGACCGCACTTATGGCGATACAGGTCGATGGCCGCACGGACGGCGACGAGTGCCACGAACTTCTCTGGGTGTGAGACTTGCGACAATTCGCCGGCCCGACACTTGGCCCACAGCGACGAGTAGGCGACCTGCAGCGCGTCCTCGACGTCTTCATGCGACAGGGCGGTCCCGCCGGAGGGTGTTCGACCGACGAATCGGTTGCGGACGGCCCGTTCCGCGCACGGTCGGAGAGCGAGCAACTGATCCCAGAGGTCGGCCACCCCATCGCAGGCGGGGGTGGCGGGCCCTTCGCGGAGAAATCCGTTCACTTTCATCCCGAAGGGGCCTCCGCAGGTGTAAAGTAAAAAAGAGGTGAAATCGCGTCGATAACGGGGTGGGCGGCGATTTTATCGACACCCACCCATGACATCACGCAGTCACCTGTCGGAATAGCGTGCGCTTCGCGTGCTTGAAGGTATTGTGAACGACGTTAAGGTATGGCCTTTGGCATCATCCGGTAGGGAGGTCGAGGTTTCGGCAGAAAAATGCCCGATTCGTGTCCCGACTCATACCCCTGAGATTCGACTAGATTCCATCTGTTTCGCGGGCAAAGATCGAGAATTCCTTTACCGGTGGTGTATGTCGCGTCCACGAACATCGCTACTGACGCTCGCCGGCGTGCTCCTCGCCGTCGTGATCGCCCTCGTGCTTTTCCGTGTTGAAGTGAATGACCTCTCCCTCGCCTGGGGCCTGACAATCGGCGGGATAGCCGCTCTGTGCGTCACCCTGGCGGTCGCTTTTCGGATCCAATTTCTGTCGGGAAGAAGGCGGACCACCACCGGTCTCACAAAGCCCCGGTGACCTGCCTCAGTGATACGATCGACTGATCTTCGCCGGTCGTTGAAGCCATCGCTACCGGGCCTCCCCCACAGCATTTCCATCATCTTCCTACGACGACCATCGCTGGGCACAGCACTGCGACCCAGCGAGCGGTGAGGTGCGCGGGGAATCCCCCGTAGCGTCGGCGTGCCCCGCACTTCGGGTTGACGCCGCGTGGGGAATGATCGACCATCCACCTCTCACCGTGATTTGGAGTCTGTCATGTCGTTCCCGCGTGCGGCCGCACTGCTCGCATCCGCTCTTGCCTTCACCGCCACCGCCGTTGCCGGGCCTGTCCAGTTCGGCTTCTCGGTCAACAACATCACCCTTTGGGATACCGACAAACCCGGCCTCGAACGGCTCCTCCAACCACCCGCCGTCATCGCCCGGCAATTCGACTATACCCCCGGTTCCGGCACCCCCACCCTCCTGCCGGTGCTAGTCGCCGAGCCGCAGGCCTTGCCCGCCCCAAATGCGAATGAACTCCAGCGAGATGCCAACGGCGTCGGCCGCACGTTCCTGAACATCTCCGGCAACTTCTCGGTCGATCTCCGCCTGATCGACGGGGCCTCGGGCGAGGCCGGCACGGTGACGCTCACCGGCCGTGCCCACACCTGGAACCACTACTCCACCACCGACGGATGGGCCAACTCCCCCACGTCCGACCGACCGCTCGCCGACCACCGCTTCTGGTTCCTGGACGAAGGGCAGATCACACTCGGCGGGAATACCTACTCCGTGCGTGGGATGAACCAGTACAGCCCTGGCCCGGCCGTGGCAGCCGTGTGGGTGAACGATACCCCGCCAGTGATCACGCCCGAACCGGGCACGCTCGCCCTGGCCGCCCTCGGTTTGGCCCCGCTGGCATGGCTGCGCCGACGGCGGGTGGTTCCGTAACCTATTCTTCTGGTTCACCACTCGCGGGGCGTTCGACTGATGGGCGAGTTCTTCCAGAAGGCGTGGGACATCCTTTGCACGGTGGTCGTCCACCTGCGCGACCCGATGCAGTGGCAAGAGGCGCTGAACCGGCCGGGGGTGTTCTGGCCAGCGGTGGCGGCACTGGCGTTCATCATCTTCGCCGAGACTGGTTTGCTCGTTGGCTTCTTTCTGCCGGGGGACTCGCTGCTCGTCACCGTCGGCATCGTCGCCCGTGCACTGGCCGACACCGCCGCCGAGGCCGGCGAGCCGAACGCCTGGAACATCTGGACGCTCACCGGCGTGCTCATCGCGGCGGCGATCATCGGCGATACCGTCGGGTACTGGTTCGGGGCAAAGACCGGCCCGAAGCTGTTCAACCGCCCGAATTCACGCTGGTTCAAGCGAGACCACCTGCTGGCGGCCAAAGCGTTCTTCGACCGGCACGGGGGGAAAACGATCATCATCGCCCGGTTCATGCCCTTCGCCCGCACGTTCGTGCCCGTGGTGGCAGGTGCGGCCCACATGAACTACCGCTGGTTCTTCGCCTACAACGTGATCGGCGGGGTGGCGTGGATCGGTAGCATGCTGCTATTCGGCTACTTCGCCACCGACTTCCTCGAACCACCGCTCAAGGCGATCTTCGGCCCAGACTTCAAGCTCGCCAAGAAGATCGACGTTCTGGCCCTGGTGATTATCGCCCTCAGCCTGTCGCCAATGGTCATCCACTACCTGATCGAGCGTCGGCGGAAAAAGCGAGACGCGGCGAGGGCGGCCACCCCGGCACCGACGCCGTGATGGGTTGGGGCAGCCCCCCACGACAACGGTATGGACCTCCCCTCCTTTCAGTCGGGCCTCGGCACCGTGTGGGCCGACCTCCGCGATTTTCTCGCCGGGGTGCGGTTCGCCCGGCCGGGGCTTCTCTGGCTCTCGCTTTTGCCGGCGGCAGTCGCGGTGCTGGCGATCGTAGCCGAATGGCGCAAACGTCGGGCAATCGCGGCGTTCGGCCGACCGGCGGCGGTCGCCGGGCTAACCACCATGCGGCCGAGCCGGCAGTGGCTTGCGCGGTTCCTACTCGGGCTGGGGTGGGCGGCGCTGGTGCTGGCGGTCGCCGGGCCGAAGTGGGGAACGGGGGCCGACGACGGCGCGGCGGTCGGGCGAGACATGGTGGTGGTGATCGACCTGAGCCGGAGCATGCAGGCGACCGACTTGAGCACTCCCGACCCGCGTTGGCGAGCGGCCATCGACGGCGTGCGGGGGTTGATCGACGCTTGCCGAAACCGCGGCGGGCACCGCATCGGGATCGTGGTGTTCGCCGCCCGCCCGGTGCTGTTCGTGCCGCTCACCACCGACCTGACGCACCTCGAACTCCAATTGCTCGACCTGGACGGCGAACGCCCACCGCACGACGTCCGCCCGCTGGACGACTCGGTGCGGTCTGGCACCCGCATCGGCGCGGCGCTCAAGTTGGCCGTCGCCGCCCACGACCCCCGCTTCACCGGCGCCCAGGACGTGATTCTGTTCACCGACGCCGACGACCCCGAGCCAGACTCCGAGTGGGCGAGCGGGGTGACGGCCGCCCGCAACGCCGCCATCCCGGTGCATGTGGTCGGCATCGGCAACCCGGACGCGAACGCTCCGTTCACCCTGCACCTGAAGGCCCGCGGCGAAGAAGTGATCGACACCTGGCTCCGTGAGGAGGTGGCGAAGGAGATCGCCGCCGAGGGCCGCGGGGCGTACCTGCCGGCCCGCCGCGACACGCCCGACATGGCCGCTTTCTTCCGCACCCGCATCGAACCGCTCCCCCCCCGCCTGCTCGACGACGACCCGACCAGCCAGTTGCAAGACCGCAGCGTGTGGTTCTACCTGGCCGCCGCCGTGCTGCTCGGGTTGGGGTGGGTGCGGGAGCGATAGCCCGTTGCACCCTGCCCGTCCATCGCATACACTCCGCTTCACCTTCCGCCCTCACCGGGCGCTCCCCTCCCCTCGCCTCCAAGGTCCCCATGAGCGTCTTCTCCCGCCGCGAGTTCCTGCACCGCACGGCCGTGCTATCGGCCGCCTCCGCCACCCTCGGCGGCACCGTTCTCCGTGCCGCGGATTCGCCGGCCAAATCCGGGTCGGCCAACGACCGCCTGAAGGTGGCCGTGGTCGGCGTCAAGGGCCGCGGAATGTCGCACGTCGGCGGCTTCCTCGACAAAGGGATGAACTGCGAGATCGTGGCGGTGTGCGACGCCGACGAGGCGGTCATCGGCCCGGCCATGAAGAAGGTGAAGGACCTGCAAGGGGCGGAGCCGAAGTTCGTGCAGGACTTCCGCAAGTTGCTCGAAGACAACAGCATCGACATCATCACCATCGCCACCCCGAACCACTGGCACGCCACCATGGCGGTGTGGGCCATGCGGGCCGGCAAGCACGTGTATTGCGAAAAGCCGGCCACCCACAACGTGAAGGAAGGGCGGCTGATGGCCGAGGCGATGGCCGGCACCAAGAAGTTGTGCCAGGTGGGCACCCAGAGCCGGAGCAACCCCGGCATGCGGCAGGCGATCCAGTTCCTACACGACGGCAAACTCGGCAAGGTGCAAATGGCCTACGGCACCTGCTACAAGCCCCGCAAGAGCATCGGCAAGGTCGAAAAGCCGACCGAGCCGCCCAAGAGCCTGAACTACGACCTGTGGTGCGGGCCTGCGGCCGTCCTGCCGGTCACCCGGAAAAGCCTGCACTACGACTGGCACTGGACATGGGAATACGGCAACGGCGACTTCGGCAACCAGGGCGTCCACGAGGCCGACAAGGCGCGGTGGGGGCTGGGGGCGAAGGGTCTGCCGAAGTCGGCAGTGGCGGTCGGCGGGCGGTGGGGGTACATCGACGACGGCGAGACGCCGAACACCCAGCTGTGCCTGTTTGAGTACGCCGAAGGCCCGCTCATGTTCGAGACGCGCGGGCTGGACACGAAAGATATCCTGGGCGCGAAGGTGGGGAATATCTGGTTCTGCGAGAACGGGTACGTGGTGTGCCCGAGCTACAGCGGCGGGGTGGCGTACACCCCGGACGGCAAGGAGGTGGCCAAGTTCGGCGGAGGCGGCGACCAGCACCACTTCCGCAACTTCATCGACGCCGTGCGGGCGGGCGACGCGGCCAAACTGAACTGCCCGGCCGAGGAGGGACACGCCAGCGCCGCTATTTGCCACCTCGGCAACATCAGCTACCGCCTGGGGCAGAAAGCATCCCTGGCCGATGCCATCACCTGCTTTGATGGCAACGAAAAGGCGAAGGACGCCTTCGGCCGCATGAAAGAGCACGTTGCCAGCAACAAGGTGGAGCTGAAAGAGGCCATCGGGATGGTGGGCGCGAAACTCACCCTCGACCCGAAGACGGAGGCGATCACCGACGCCGGCGGGGCCGACAAGGCAAAGGCCAACGCCCTGCTCTTCCGCGAGTACCGCAAGGGCTTCGACATTCAGAAGGGGGCGTGAGCCGAATGGCGAGCGGGGGGCGTCCGCCGAATAGCGAGCGGGGGGCGTCCGCCGAATGGCGAGCGGGGGGGC
>JALOQR010000138.1 GCA_025459365.1 Fimbriiglobus sp. | reverse complement strand
AGACTTCATTACCACCCGTCGGCAGATTACCCTGGTGCCCCCACCAACGCTGGTGGATCTGTACCGCGATGAGTTTCAGCCAGCCTACCTGCACTACGCCGCCCCGATCCCCGAGACGGGTGGCCCGGCTGACACGCTCTACACCCTTCGTGGGCGGATGGTGCGGCTCGCCCCGAAGAAGATCGGCCTGTCGTCCGACAAGGCGGTGTTCGCTGTCCCCGCTGGCACCGAGTTGCACATTACCGCCGAGGCAGACAAGGACCTGAAGTTGGTGGAACTACGGGCGATTGGGCCGAACCCGCTGGTGGTGCCCGAGTTCCTACGGGCGGAGGCGAAAAAAGAGACCCGCGACGACCGCGGTGTGATTGTCGCGGAGGAATTCGCCGACATGCCCATCGCCCGCCCTGTCGGGGCAAACGAGGCCCGCCTCGAACTCGACCGCGGGTCGGCCACCGGGCTGCGGGTGGGCGAGGTGGAGTTCGGCGCGGAGAAACTGGGCGTCCGGCGGTTCACCTTGAAATTCGAGGGCAAGCGGGCGATCCGTCAACTCGACAAGCCGACCGAGTTTCAGATCGACATGACCGACTCGGACGGCGTGAAATCGACCCGCACCATCGCCATCACCGCTGCCGACGATGCCCCACCGCAGGTGGAGGTACTGATCGACCCGGTCGTCCGACGTGTGGCCGGGGCGTACATGGTGACGCCGGTGGCCCGCGTGCCCTTCCTGGCCGACAGCAAGGTGTGGGACACCGAGGGGCTGAGCGCGGTGCGGTTCGAGTTCCGCAAGACGGCCGAGGAGTCGCCATCGGTGGTGGCGCTGCGGGCGATTGCGGCGGCGGCCGTCACGGCCAACACGTTTGCCCCGATCAGTTCGTGGGCGTTGCCGGCTACGGTTGTTCACTCGCAAACCCAGTTCGATCTGTTCTTCGGCGGTACCATCCCCGCCCAGGCCGATCCCAACGGTCTCGCCCGCCTGCCCGGCGTGCTGGTGGACCGCTTCGGGGCCGATGCCGCCGCGATCCAACGATTGACCGCTACCCAACTGGACGAAGTGACGGTGCCGCGTGATGGGGGTGAGTGGGCCGATCAACTGGTGCGGGCGGAACTGGCTCGGCAACAGGTGAAAGTAGACGGGATGAAGCCGGCCGACTTGGCGGCAGCACGAGCGACGGTACTCGCCGCATGGAAGGCGCGGCCGGCCCCGGAGTTGAAGCCCGACCGCGGCCCGCCTGCGGTGAAGACCATCAAACTGAGCGACGCCCGTGGCGACGCTTTCGACCTGCAGCGGTTCATGCCTGAACTGCTCATGAAGGCGACGGACACCGTGCAGCAGAGGTACAAGGTGGACCTGTTTGTGACGGCGAAAGACGTGAACGTCGAACTGACCGGCAAGGACGGTAAGCCGACCGACCCTCGCTCAGCCCGCAACCTCGATCCCATCCGCCTGATGGTGGTGTCTGAGCAGGATTTGCTGGTAGAGATCGGCAAGGACGAAGAGACACAAGGGCAGCGGATGGAGGACGCGGTCGGGCTGGCTACCGCTACGAAGTCGAAGCTCGATGTGGAGTTCAACCTGCTGCGGTCGCTTCCCCCGCCAAACACCAAGGAACGCACCGATCAGTTGGCCAGCACGCAGGTGCGAGTTACCGGGTTCGGGCAGGAGTTGAGCAAGGTGCGGGAATTGCTCACTGGGATGCGGACCGAGTACGAGAAGTTGTACCGCGAGATGGATGTCAACCGGGTGTCGGCCCCGAGCCTGTACAAGTACCGCAACGAAGCCGACAAGGCCGAGGACAACAAGACCGGCTACCTCGATCTGCTCGCGCAACTGCTAGACGACAACCGGGCGATGGCGAAGTTGGAGAAATCGTTGGAAGCAGTGCGGGGCACCCTGGCCGCTCAGCAGGCACCGGCCGATGGGGCAATGACGCAAACGACCGCCGACTACCTCGTGTTCCTGCGATTGCTGAACAAACTCCGAGATCAGATCGGCACGGGGAACGACAAAAACAAGCTGCTCGCCGACCTGAAGCGAATCACCGACGTGCAGCGGAACGAGATCCGCACCGGTATCAAGGCGGCTCTCGACGATGCCATCAACCGCGTTCGTCGGCCTGATGTGGTACTCCCCAGGGACATCACCCGTGTAGCCGCCGGCAAGTCGGCGAAGATCAAGATTGGAGTGCGGTGGAAACTGTACCCGGAGAAGAGCATCTTTCTCGGGCTTGAAGTGCCGAAGGCGACCGAGTTGAAGTTCAACCCGGAAGATGGCGTGTCGGTGAAGGACGATGGAAACGACGTGACGGTGGTGGAGGTGGAAGTGACGGCTGGAGCGAAGGCCGGCGTCCACACCGTGACCCTGCGGCCAGGTACGTTCAAGCCAGTTGAGTTGCAGATCGAAGTGACCAAGTAGGTGCCGGTTGACGGAAACCTTCCGGATCAGTCCGTTCGCTCCTCACCCTGCGGGGGTGGGGAGTGGGTTTACTCCTTCAGTTCCGGGAACACTTCCGCAGGCAGGCCGGCGGCCTTCATCGCCTCGGTCAACTTCCGCACGGCGGCGAAGCGGTAGTTGGCCACCTGTTGTTCGCTCACCTTCAAGAACTCGGCCACCTTCCAGTTCGGCCACCCCTTGACGAACAACAGTTCGAGCACCTGTACCCGCGCCCATTCGCCTTTCTGGCGAAACCCATCGACGATTTCGCGGAGGGCTTTGGTCACGGCGTCGGCTTCCAGTTCGACTCGCTCCCGGCTGCGGGCGAGGCTGCTGGCCGGGCGCTGCTTTTCGTCGGCTGCTCTCCCCATCTGTTCTTCGTCGGCTTCGCTACCCGTGCCGTAGGGCCGGCGTCCGGATTTGCGGAGGTGGTCGGTCACCTTGTGTGAGGCGATGGTGAACAGCCAGGTCTGGAGTTCTCGGCGGTCGTCGTAGTTGGCCAGACTGTTCAGGAAGCCGATGAACGTCTCCTGTACGGCGTCGTCGGTAGTGGCGTGATCGCGGAGGCGGCGACGGATGTAGGCCCGAAGCCGCCCCTCGTAGCGTTGGACCAACTCCTCCCAGGCAGAGTCGGCCTTCGCCCCACCGTTGCGGATTTGCTGCACGAGTAGTCGATCCGATTCGCCCGTCATGGCCGGCCCCGGCGAGGGTGTGACGCGGATATTGTACCAGTGGCGGGCGGGGGTGGGGTGAACGTCCTGCTCACCCCTGGCCAGCCACGATTGCCCGCAGTTGGCGTTCGGCTTCGGTGAACACCGAGCCCCAGTCCTGGAGTTTGGGCTGGCGAAGCAGCCGCATCGAGTGATACCACGGGGTATCGGTGCGGTCAGTCAGCCATCGCCAGTCGTTGTTCGCGGCCAGGAGTGTCCAGACCCGCACGCCGGTCGCCCCGGCGAGGTGCGCCACGGCTGAGTCGATGGCGATGAGCAGATCGAAGTTGACGAGTAGACCAGCGGTGTCGGCGAAGTCGGTCAGTTCCTCACCGAAATCGAACATGGGGAAGGTCACGTCTTCCATCTGCTCACGACCGTGGCCCTTTTGCACGCTGCACAGGGTGACGCCCGGTACGGCCGCGAGTGGTGCGAACCGGGCCAGTGGCACGCTCCGCCAGCGATCGCCGGAGTGCTTTGGGTTGCCTTGCCATGCGATGCCCACCCGAAACCCTGGCACTCCCTTGAGCCGTTCCTTCCACTTGGCGACCGTGGCCGGTGGTGGGCTCATGTAGGCCTCCCCCTGGATGTTGTCGGCCGACACTCGGAGCAGGTGTGGCAAGCTGAGCAGGTGGGCGTGGGTGTGCAGTGTGAGTTCGGCCTTGTCGTCGGCCACCACGGCCCGGCCAACGCCCGGCACGGTGGCGGCGAGAGCGGCCAGCTCGGGTGGGGCCTGCACTACCACATTCGCCCCGCGTCGGGCGACCCCCTTGGCGAACCGCACGAACTGGATGAAGTCGCCCAACCCCTGTTCGGGCACCAGCAATATCGTCTTGCCGGTCAGGTCGGCGGTGCCGTCCCATTCGGGCACCGGGAACGTCCGCTTCTTTCCGCGCATGGCCTCGGTGTGCCAGCGGTACTCGTACTCGGGCCAACCGCGGGTGTAGTCGCCCAGGGTGAGGTACGTCAGGGAGCGGTTGAACCGAACCTCGCCATTGTCTGGGCGGAGGGTCAGGCTTCGGTCGTACCAGTTCAACGCTTCGGTGTGCCGGCCGAGGGCGGCGAAGGTGAGGGCAAAGTTCCCGGCCGCCTCGGCGTCGCTGGGCCGCAGGTCGAGGCAGCGAGTGAGGGCAGCAGCGGCTTCTTCGTACCGCCCCTGGTCTCGCAGGCAGTTACCCAGGTTCCCCCATGCCCCGGCATGATCCGGATCGAGGCTGATCGCTCGCCGGGCAGCTGATTCGCACTCCGCCCAGCGTTTCAGCTTACCGTACACCGCCGCCAGGTTGGATTGCCCTTCGGCCACTCCCGGCGATAGGGACGCCGCTCGCTCGAACGGTTCGACCGCCTCTGCGTACTGCCCGCGGGCGACTCGCCGCAACCCGAGTGCTGTCCAGGTGTGCGGAGAGTCGGGCAAGTCGGCGGTCGCCCGCTCGGCTTCGGCGACGGCTTCGTTCGCCTTGTTCTGGTCGGCCAACACTCGTACCAGGGCGGTTCGTAGGTCGTGTGAGGTCGGATCGCGGCGGACTGCTTCGCGGAAGGCGGCCTCGGCCGCGGGCAGGTTGCCCAGGTCGCGGTAGGCGACGGCCAGGTTGTTCCATCGTGCCGCGGAGGAGGGGTCGAGCCGCAGCGCGACACGGAAGGTGACGGCCGCTTCGGCAAACTGCCGTCGCCGGGCGTACAGAATGGCCAGGTGCTCATGCCAGTCGGCCACGGCCGGACGCAGTTGCACCGCTCGCAGAAGCCGCGGTTCGGCCTCCGTCAGTTGGCCCGCCTGGAGTAATCGCAGTCCGTCGGCGTGGAGTGCCTCGGGCTTTTCGTCGTCTCGCGGTGGGCGGGTGCGGGCGGCGTGGCGGAGCAACTCGCCGGCCACGTCGGGCCGACCGAGGCCGAACGCCTGTTCGGCCAGGTGGTGAAGAACGTCGGATTCCGTCGGGGGTGTGTCGGGCATGGCAGGAACCGAGAGGCCGAGAGTAACTCCTGGTTTGGTGTACGGACGGTTCGACCGGACGGTCGTGCGGTTTCTCGGCACGACTCCACTTCACGACTTTGAACGCACGCTTGCGGGGAGAATGCGGCGATCTCGCGTGCGGTGGGGGAGCACTTTTTCGGTTTTTCTTCTCCACATCGGGTTGCGAACGGCAATTCATTGGGGGGGTGTCTGCCACACTGCCACCTGCCACACATATACCCCCCCCTGCCTCTCGTCCCATCATCCGCCGCGTGAAACTGGACCTAAACACAGGCGGGAAAATCACTTTGGTTGCCTAACGGGCAGGGGCAGGGGCGACCTTCCGCTGTTGGTGCGAATGACCTCCTGAAAGCCAAGCCACCGAAGAAGGATCGTAATTGTTTACCGGGCAGGCGGGAGGAAGCCCCATCTGGTTAACACCGTGGCTCCCTCGGTAGGCGAAGGAGCGTGGCGCATTGCCGAGGTCGCGCAAACGGTGCTTGCACCCTGCGGTGCATCGGTCATGCTGTACCCAAGACGAGCAGGGGCGAGCGATTCCCGACCCGGGGTTCGGACGAAAGGTCCCGAACAGCGGCGAGGAGACAGATCGTCGCCCAGGACTGTGGCCGTGTAGGTTCGCGGCGCAACGGAGTGGCCTATGCGGGTTCTCAAAGGCAAGAGCGGGTGGGTCACGGCGCTGGCGTTCAACGCCGATGGGAAGATGCTGGCGGCAGGCACGTACTGCCGCCTCGACGTGTGGGACGTGCCCGCGGGTACGGTCGATGGAAGAGAGATGGTCTACTGGGGCGCTCGGCCGGGCAGCCTCCAGTTCGACCCGAAGGGGCGGCGGGTTCTCTTGGGCGTGGGCTACAACGGCGGCATCCGCGTCATCGACCCCCACACGTGGAAAGTCGTGGAGACCTCCAAGTTCGATTCCAATCACGTCGCAGTCTCGCCGACCGGGCTGGTGTTGGCGGCCGGTGGTCGGATCGGCGCGTTCGGTCTCACCGCGAAGGGGCTTGGCGCCCGGAAGTGGACGAGGCCGGTCGGCGGCCACTGCCTGCTCGACGGGCTGGACTTCTACCCGGACGGCGAGCAGTTCGCGGCGGTGGAAACGCAGCACATCAAGGGGACGGCGAACGAGCTACGGGCGGTGGTGCGCGTGCGGGCGGCCCAGGACGGCAAGCTGCTCCGGGAGGCGGACAGTGCGTGCCCGAAGGGCGGCCTCCTCCGCGTGTCGCCGGATGGCGAGTGGCTCGCGTTCCCGTTCACCAAGTCTCTGATCGTCCACCACGCGGTCGAACTGACGCGGGTGGTGAAGGTGCCGAACCCGCGCAAGCGGTCTATCACCGGGATCGCGTTCCACCCGTCGGGCCGCTTCCTGGCCACGGCGTGCGGCGACGCCACGGTGCAGATGCACGACCGCGACGCGAACTGGGCAGTGACGCGAACCTTCGACTGGGAGGTCCGCGGGCTGAAATCGGTGGCGTTCAGCCCGGACGGCACGCTCGCGGCGGCCGGCGGCGAGAAGGGGCAGGTCGTCCTCTGGGACGTGGACCTGTAGGGGGCCGATCACCGAGGCGGCCTGACCGCCGTGCACTGGTCAGGTCGCCGGACGAAGAGCTGCCGGGTATGGTCAGCAACATGGGGACGCGCTGAATGCCCCAACAGCAGCGGGCGCGGTAGGAGTCGGTGACCGAACCAGCGCAACGTCTGGCTGACGTGATCCACGGCCGAGAGCGTCTGGCGGCGGCATGCTCAATGGAGCCGGCGCTATCCGGCCGCATGGCTCGCTACGGTTCCCACAAGGTGCCGAGGTTGCTCCCCCCGCGAACCGCAACACCACCACGCCGAGTAGGGCGAGTCCGGCAACGCCGGAAAGGTCGGTCGCGTGCCGATGACGACCTTCCGGGTTCGGCGGTAGCCAGTGGAACGCATCCTCCGGGCAGGGCGTCAGACGGTAAGATGATCGGTAGCCCCGCCGGATGTCCGCCATGCCCGCCGAACCCCGCCCCGACCGCCGCAACTTCCTCCGCGCCGCCACCGCCGCCGCCGGTTCGCTCGGCCTGAGCGCCACGTCGTATGCGAAAGTGCCGGGCAGCCTCACTCGCGTGAACGTCGGGTTCATCGGCTGCGGCGGGCGTGCCCAGGCGCACATGAACCTGCTGGTGAAGATGGCCCTCGACAACCGCGGCGTCGCCCCGGTCGCCGTGTGCGACGTGTGGGACGGCCTCGACGAGCAGTACGAGCACACCTTCGGCGGCACCACCACCACCCGCCGCTACTCGCAGGGGCTGTACCCCGCCGCCAGCAAGTGCGGGCTGAACCCCGCCGACAAGAAACGAGTGGTAAAGGACTACCGCCGCCTGCTCGAACTCAAGGACGTCGACGCCGTTTGCATCAGTACGCCCGACCACTGGCATGCCCGCCAGACACTCGACGCCTTCGCCGCCGGCAAGGATGTGTACGTCGAGAAGCCGATGACCCGCACAGCGGCCGAAGCGGTGGCGGTGACCGACGCCGCCGCCCGGTTCAACCGCGTGCTGGCCGTGGGTGTGCAGAGCCTCGCCGACCCCGTGTGGACGACCGCCCACGACCTGATCGCCGCCGGCCGCATCGGGGCGGTGAGCCACGTCAGTGGTGGGGCGTTCCGCAACGACGCCCGCGGGCAGTGGCGGTTCTACCGCACCGTCCACCAGATGACGCCCCGCACGGTGGACTGGGATCTGTTCCTCGGCCACCGCTTCGAGGTGAACGGCGTACCGCTCGGCCCGACGCCGGGGGAGGTGCCGTTCGACAAATCCACCTTCGCCCAGTGGCGGTGCGAGCGGGCGTTCAGCGGCGGGCCGTTCACCGACCTGCTCACGCACCACGCAACCCGCCTGATGACCGCGACCGGCTGGCGAACGCCTGTGCGGGTGACCGCGGCCGGTGGGCTGTTCGTGGAGACCGACGGCCGCACGGTGCCCGATGTGGGCACGCTGGCGGTCGATTTCGACGGCGGGCACCTGCTGCTGACCAGCACCACGGCGAGCGCGTACCCGGTGGAGGAGGTGATCCGCGGGCGACAGGGGGCGATCAAGTTTGTGAAGGGCGGGCTGCAAATCGTGAAGGACGACCCGCACGGCGGGGCGGGGCTACCCCCGCGGCTGGAACGAGAGGTGCCGCCGGCGGAGGTGGTGCGGGTGGAGGTGCCGAAGAACGAGACGGAGGCGTTGTGGGAGAACTTCCTGGCGTGTGTGCGGACCCGCGACCGCGGAACGCTGTGCGGGCCGGAACTGGGGATGAGTGCGGTGGTGCTGGCCGACCTGGGGCTACGGAGCTTCGACGACGGCCGGGCCTACGGCTGGGACGCCGAACGCCGCGAAGCGGTGCCAGCGGACGCCAGGTGGTTGGCCGGACGAAAGCGGGGTTAATCGAGCTGAGTGGGGAAAGCCGGTGGCTACGCTCTGAACAGGTCGATCATGCCCCTGTGCGTATCAATCGGAGGTCAGCCGACGCTTGCTCCAAGCCGGTGACGGCTTTTCGAAGGTTAACTTCTAGCTTGCTGAGTATGATACGGTAATCGGGGGCGAGCCTCTGGAGTGCATCCAATTCTCGTTCGATCTCTTCAAGCAGTTGATTCTGGCGGATACGAAATCGAACCGCGATCGCCCGTTGATCCGCTGGCGAAACAGCCACTTTCGGATCGAAACGAAACCGCCGAGACACTTCATCACGCCACGCAACAATGTTTTGCGTGAGGACTTCCTTGAAACCTGGTATGTTCCGGATTTTTTTCCATTCTACATCTGCTGCAGTGTGGATACCGTAGGAAACAAGGGTTTGTTTTCGTCTCAATCCGACCCTTTCGATGTTGGCGTCGAAGATCGAGTGCAACCGCAGGTAACGCTCGCGTGCTACTGCTTCGGCATGTGCTGAGAGACGTAGGAATTCCTCTCGATACTCAAACGCCAAACGACGGCACATGGAGACGGACTTTCGTATGAACCGACTTATGTCTTCGTGTTCTCTCCGATAACGCCGCACGGTCTTCAACCATTCGTCCTTTAGCGAGTTAACGGTGTCCGCAGCAATCGTTTTTCGCCGTCGGCGCCGCTCGTGCTCACGTCCCCACGGCGACAGAAAACGCTGAACACCAAGCCACACCCCGAACACGATCGCGCCGAGCAGACCGATGATGGAGATAAAGCCGCGGTACAACCCCAACGGCATCAGAAGGACACAAAAGCCGAGGGCGACTGCAATGATGATCGAGGTAGTGCGGTGTTCATCGAGGCCATCAGGGAGCGGTTTCGGCTCCGGCTCTTTGGCAGTACGATACAGGTTGAGGAGAAATGGGAACTCCTCACATTGATGAGCAATAAGTCGGCCGAGGACCGCTTGCAAACGCATCTCGTCCACCTCGAAGCCTACCGAGGTGTCGGCGACGCCGAAGTAGTACTCTGGCCCGCCCTTGTCCGCCAGCCGACACCACACACATTTCGATTGACCTCGCCAGTATGTATGCCCTGGATCGGTTGCACATTCCAGCGTTTGTTTTTCTAGTGATCGCAGCGCTGACAACCACTCTTCCGGCGTTGGCCGGCGCTCCTGATTACCCCGCTCGAACGACCTGCGGAAAAGAAGGTTGACATCGGGAGGAATATCCGCGAAAGTTGGAATATATGGGGGCGGAGCCATATGCCAGTTGTGGGCCATCGGTCCCTGAGCGAAGCGGTACTGCGTGATCAACTCCTCGAATGAAGGATCGCCTTTGCCGCTATAGACACCCATGTATGGATGACGCCCAACGAACAGTAGTTGGTAAATGAGCACTGCCAGCCCGAAACGGTCGTGATTCTCAGTCCTGACTAGACCGCGGAACGACCTGCCCTGTAACTCCGGTGGGGTGTAGTGTGGAACACCCACTTCGCACAGGTACTGCCTGCCGTTCGCCCGCACTTGGAAGGAGTCGCAGTCAATCAACCGGACCAGAGCGTTTGCAGAAACCAGCACGTTGCTCTGGTTAACATCCCCAATGAGACAACCTGCTTTGTGCACCTCGTCGAACGCGGCGGCGGCGTTGAGGGCCGCCCGCACCTGAAACCGCCACCCAGCTCGCGGGAAGTGCTTCGCCCGCATCACAGGGTTGTACAGGTGTTGAATCGGCTGGCATTCATTGATCCTGGGCATGAGGAAGCCGGCGACCTGCCCTGTACGAGGCCAAAACAACAGTCTGTTCGGCCATGCTGCTACGCCCAGGAGGTTAGGATTTGCTAACCCGACCATCACCGTTAACTTTTCGATCGTCTGCACTGTTGGTGGCTTATGGTAGACCTTGGCCACCGTGTTCGCGTCTTTCGACAGGGCGAAGACCGTCCCCTCGCCACCTGACGCCAGTTGACGTTCGATCGGGAACAGACGCCCAGTAGAATCGATGAGTTGAGGGAGGGAACTCATGGGCGTTGGACGGCGAGAACGAGGGTTTTGTCGTCGTCGGTCTTGGCGTTAACGTTGGGTGAATCCAGGAATGCACGGAAGGGACCAGAGAGAGTTTCGAGGTTCGAGGTGGCCCGGAGATCCCGGAACAATGGGCGGAAGAAGGGTGCGTGCGGTTTCCGGGCTGTGAAGTCGAGGGCTAAACGTTGTAGCCCGTCGCTTAGAACGGCTAATTCGATCACAGGCGTGTCGATCGTCGTAAATAAGACAGCATCGACAAACCGTTCGTCGGTGAGGAAGTTGGTAGTATTTGCATATTCGGTTGGCTCCGGCCAAAATGCTGTCTTGTAGGAGGTTCCCTCGCCGAAGACGATAGCTCCGTCTCCGAGTTGAGCGAAGGCGGCCCCGTTCGGCCCTACGACCGCTAATAGGGCGGTTGACGCCAACTCACGGGGGCGGATTTCTCGCTGCTCAGCCTCAGCCAGCACAGTACTCCGAACGGCGGTGA
>JALOQR010000435.1 GCA_025459365.1 Fimbriiglobus sp. | reverse complement strand
TTCGAGCGGCAGTGCGATGGGCAGGTTCGGACCGAGCCACAACGGAACAGTGGGGAGCGGTTGCCCAAGGGCCATCGGAAAAAACCACAAGTCAAGCAGTGGGCGTTTCTTTTTTGGCTTCCGTCCGCGAAGGGTGACGGCGTACACGGCTGGCGGCGGGGCGTCCACCCGAGGGTCGGTTTGCCCGATGCGTGTGAGCAACTCGATGTAGAGGTTGGCTTGCGGGACAGTAACGATATCCACGACCGTCACGCACACATCTTGCCGGAGCAGCGAAGCCACCTTGTTGACGAACTGTTCTCGCCGCTCCGGCCGATCCTTGTTCGCCGGGCTGACAATTTCAACCGCTGCCACCAGCGTCCGCTCCCGTTCGCCGTCATACACCCGGATCTCGTACTCGTCCAATTCGGTCAGGTCCGCCGCGACGGTGTACGGCGGGGCGGAGATCGCGAGGGTCGCGGTGCCACCCTCTCCGGCTCCTTCGGAGCTTTGGAATCGGTCGTCGTCCTCAATCATCGATACATCGACTTCGAACGGCGACCCGTGATGCACTTTCGGTTCAGCGACGAACCCCGGCGGGAGGAGGTCGAACAGGGTGCGAACGATTTCTCCCGGCCATTGTCCGTGGACGGCATCCCAGCGGTGCTTGTCGTTCACCGGCGAGCGAAAGTGGTCGCGGAGTGGCATGCCGACCTCCTTTCCCACAGTCTACCCGGCGATCCGAAGGAACGCGGGGCGTTTCACCGGACGAACCCAGTCCTTAACGTCACCGTCCATGCCGCGGCGAAGGGGCGTGCGACCGTCCGCCGAGGTCCGATCGCACCCACGCCTCACCCACCCTCACCACTCTCGCGTCAGCATCTCCAGCTCACCGCAAAGTCAATCGGCGATCTTTCCCTGAGAGTCGTGCTTCGCCGTCCACCGCAGGATCGGCTCCTTGGCCGCCTTCACCTCGTCGGCCCGGCTGATGGTGTGCGTATGCGGGGCGTTCCGCACCATCTCGGCGTCCTCTTCTTTGATCTTCAGCAGGGCGTCGGCGAAGGCGTCGAGCGTCTCCTTGCTCTCGGTCTCGGTTGGCTCCATCATCAGGGCTTCGGGCACGACCAGCGGGAAGTACACGGTCGGTGCGTGGAAGCCGAAGTCGAGCAACCGCTTGGCAATGTCCATCGCCCGCACCTTCTTCTCCCGCACCAGGTTTCGGGCGGTGGCGACGAACTCGTGCATGCACGGGCCGGGGTGCGGCACCTCATACCCCTCGCTCACCCGCGCCCGCAGGTAGTTGGCGTTCAGCACAGCCTGCTCGGACACATTCTTCAACCCATCCGGCCCCAGGGTGCGGATGTAGCAGTACCCGCGGAACAGGATGCCGATAGTGCCGAAGAAGCTCCGCACCCGCCCGATGGACTTGGGCATATTGTGGTCGAGGTAGAACTGGTCGCCCTTCTTCCGCACCACCGGGGCGGGCAGGTATGGGGCGAGGAAGTCCCGCACGGTGATTGGCCCGCTACCGGGGCCGCCGCCACCGTGGGGGCCGGTGAACGTTTTGTGGACGTTGTAGTGCTGCATGTCCGCACCGAAGTCGCCCGGCCGGGTGATGCCGAGGATGGCATTCATGTTCGCGCCGTCGAGGTACACCAGCCCGCCCTTGCTGTGCAACAGATCGGTGATCGTCTTGATCTGCGTCTCGAACAGGCCGAGCGTGTTCGGGTTGGTGATCATGAACACGGCGGTGTCGTCACCGAGCTTCGCTTTTAGGTCTTCGAGATCGACCAGCCCGTTCGCCCCACTCTTGATGGTGACGGTTTCAAAGCCAGCCAGGGCCGCACTTGCCGGGTTGGTGCCGTGGGCCGAGTCGGGGACCAGCACCTTGCGGCGGTGGGTTTCGCCTTTGTCTTTGAAGTACGCGGCGGCGACGAACAGGGCGGTCAGTTCCCCCTGGGCGCCGGCGGCCGGTTGCAGGCTCACCGCCGGCAGCCCACTGATCTCGCACAGGTACTCCTGCATGCCGTAGAGCAGTTCGAGCATGCCCTGGGTGGTGCTGTCGTCTTGCAACGGGTGTAGGTCGGCGAACCCGGGGTCGGCGGCGATCCGCTCGTGCCGCTTCGGGTTGTACTTCATGGTGCACGACCCCAACGGGTAGAAGTTGGTGTCGATGCACATGTTCCGGGCGGAAAGGTTCATGTAGTGGCGGATCAGGTCGATCTCGCCGACCTCGGGCAGCGGCGGCGGCCGGTCGGCGAGGAACCGCTTCGGCAGCAGTTCGGCCGCTGGCTTGGTCGGCACGTCACATGCCGGCAGCCGGTGGCACCGCCGGCCCGGCTTGGAGATGTCGAAGATCAGGTCGGTGGACTGAGTGTTGTTCATGCCATGAAATCCACTTGTTTATTCCCCGTGGGGGGATCAGGTTCAGTCAGCGCAGCAAGGAATGAGGAAAGCGAATCCGCAAGGCGGCTGGGTTCTTCGGCGAGGTAGGGAACGTAGCTGTCGTGAACGTGGTATACGACACCTGTGTTCTCTTTTCCGTACCTGACGGCTACTAACGAGCTGCGAGCCCCACAGTCCGTGTCGCAAATCGGTATCATTCGGTGGAGTATTGTGTTCCGAGACCGTTGCCACGTTGTTATTGCCATGACCAAGTCGAAACCAGAACTCTCCCCGCACCAAATGAACCGTCCGAGTGGTCCCAGCTCGTAACCACGATTGCGGAACATGAACGCCTTCGGCTTTCCACCAGCCCAATTCTGAAGAAAGGCTCGAAACTGGATCGGCAGTTTGACGCCGGTGGCATGTTCAACGGAATCAAGTCGCTCGGCGGAGACACCCGGCGATGCTTCTCGAATGCCGGCATCATCGGCACACACCCCGACCGGCGGGCGGCTGACGCGGGCCACCCACACCGGGTCCAGCCCCTCGGCCAACCCGTTCAGCCGCAGCACCAGGAACCCCGCCGTCTG
>JALOQR010000434.1 GCA_025459365.1 Fimbriiglobus sp. | reverse complement strand
AACTACGTCGGGCATGGCATCGGGCGGGTGATGCATGAAAACCCACAAGTACCGAACTACGTGAACAAGGAAACTCGCAAAACCGACTTCCGGCTAGAACCAGGGCTGGTGTTGGCGATCGAGCCGATGGTCAACATGGGCACGAGCGAAGTCGTGGTGCTGCGAGACCACTGGACAGTCGTCACCCGCGATGGGCTGGCGAGCGTTCACTGCGAGCACACCCTGGCCATCACGCCCACAGGCGTGCAGATCATCACCGCCGACGAGGGCGCATTCGACGACGAGCCGACGCTGGTGGGGGCCACCCAGCAACTCTCCGGTGGGGCTTCCTGATCCATCACCCCGGCGGGTACGGAGTGCCGTCATGACCTCCGATGAAACGAACCACCACCCGCCTCTCCCCCACAGCCCGCCGGCGGGCGACCTGGCCAACGCCACACGCACGTTCGCCGGCGACCCGGGCGCCACCGTCTCGCTCCAGTTCAGCCAACCGCTCGCCGACCGGCCGAATCTATGGCCGGTGAACCTCACCCGCTACCGGCCGCTGCACCGGCTTGGCGGCGGAGGCATGGGCGAGGTGTTTCTGGCCCACGACAGTCAACTCGACCGCCCGGTGGCCATCAAGTTCCCCCGCCTGTCTCGCGGCGGTAGCACCGCCCTGATCCTCACCGAGGCCCGTGCCGCCGCCCGCCTGCACCATCCTGGCATCTGCCCGGTGTTCGACGCCGACGTGTGCGACGGGGTGCCGTACCTGACCATGGCCTTCGTGCAGGGACCGACCCTGGCGGCCGAACTCAAGCGGCTCGGCCCATGCCCGCCCGAGTACGCCGCCAAACTCGTGCGGGACGTCGCCGAAGCGATGCAATACGCCCACGAGAACGGCGTCATCCACCGCGACCTGAAACCGAGCAACATCCTCCTCACCGCCGACCACTCGCCGGTTGTCACCGACTTCGGCCTGGCCGTGCGACTCGATCGCGAGGGGTTGGCGGACGGCGTGGTGAGCGGCACCCCACACTACATGGCACCGGAGCAGGCGACCGGCGATGCCGCCAACATCGGCGAGCGGACGGACGTGTTCGCCCTCGGAGTGATCCTGTTCGAGATGCTCACCGGGCGCACACCGTTCGACGGCAACGCCCGCGAAGTACTGGCGCAGGTGAAGGCGAGGGCGGTGCCACCGCTGCGGGTGGTGCGGAAGAACGTGCCGGCCGAGTTGGCCGAAGTCGTGGCGAAGGCGACCGCCCGCGCACCGGCCGACCGCTTCACCGGCATGGGCGAGTTTGCCGATGACCTAAGCGACTACCTCCGCAACCTGAAGAAGCCGACCCGTCAGTTCCCCCTCTGGCTCAAGTGGGTCCTCGGCGTGCCCGCACTCCTCCTACTAGGGTTCGTCACACTGAGTTGCTTCTTTAGTCTGGGCCTTCCCGCGGTGCAGAAACTGTTGCTGAATCCGCAATCGTCGGGGAGAGGTGTGGTGGAAGATCTTCTGGACAAGGGTGGGAAACTGGAGTCGGAGGGCAGGGTCGAGTCCGCAATGGTGGAGTACACCAACGCCATCGAGATCGACCCGGACTCCGTCTTGGCCCGTGAACGTCGAGCGGAGTTGGCCCTGAAACTGGAGAAGTTCGACCTGGCGGTTGAGGATTTCACCGTACTCCGGCGGACAAACCCGAACCGAGCCGACTACCACAGTGGGTGGGGGGAGGCGGTGTTCTGGCGGGAGGCGGCCTTCGACCCGATGGACCCAGCGAAAGTCGCCGCTGCCCTCGACGCCGCGGAGTTGGCCATTCACAAAGACCCGAATCACGCCCGCGGGTATCTGCTGCGGGCAGAAGTCTACGTGGAGCAGAAGAGGTATCCGGAAGCGGAGACTGATGCCAGCCGGGGGATCGAGTTGGAACCTGACAACCCGCTTCACTGGCGGACCCGTGCTCATGCCCGCTCGCTCCAGGGAAAAGAGGCGGCCTCTCTGGCCGACGCCGACCACGCTGCCGAATTGGAGGCGAAACAGACCCCTCCCGTTCCACTCCCACTCGGGAAGTAGCGAGCCACACCCGTCCGGCGGCTATAATTTCGGCACCTCTTCCGTGTCCCGGCCCCACGCCAGCAGGCCCCTATGTCCGTCGATTTACGCTCCCTCGGCATTCTCAATCCCAAAGTGGTTTACCACCAACTCAGCCCGGCCGGGTTGGTCGAACAGGCGGTACGGCGCGAGGAGGGATTGCTCACCAGCTTGGGCGCGTTCGCGGCATTCACCGGCGCTCGCACTGGTCGTAGCCCCAAAGACAAATTCATCGTTCAGGAGCCGTCGGTCGAGTCACACATCAACTGGGGCACGGTGAATCAACCGATGGCCCCGGCTACGTTCGCACGCCTGCGGGACCTGACCACCGCCTACCTCCAGAATCGCGAGTTGTTCGTGTTCGATGGCTTCGCCGCCGCCGACCCGGCTCACCGCATCGGGTTACGGGTGGTGACAGAAAAGGCGTGGCACAATCTGTTCGCACGTTGCCTGTTCCGCCGGCCAACGCCCGGCGAACTGGAAGCCTTCACCCCGGAATGGACCGTCCTTCACGCCCCGAATTTTCACCCCGACCCGGCCCGCGATGGGGTGAACAGCGATGTCGCCGTAGCCATCAGCTTCGAGCAGAAATTGGTAGTGGCGGCGGGGGCGTGCTACGCCGGAGAGATCAAGAAGAGCATTTTCACCATCCTGAACTACCTCCTCCCGCGGGCGGGGGTTCTGAGCATGCACTGCTCGGCAAACGTTGGGGCCAGTGGCGACGTGGCACTCTTTTTTGGGCTGAGCGGCACCGGCAAAACAACGCTGAGCGCCGATCCAGAACGCCAGCTCATCGGCGATGATGAACACGGCTGGGGCGAAGCAGGCGTATTCAACATCGAGGGTGGGTGCTACGCCAAAACGATCAAGCTGAGCCGGGAGAAGGAGCCGCA